>NZ_JBSFVR010000185.1:0-14238 GCF_053592415.1 Streptomyces sp. NPDC002690
AGAAGGTCCCGCCGGTCATGCTGTCGTGGGTGGAGGTCGGTGCGGGGGCGGAGTCCCCCGGCGGCCGCCGTCCGTACCGGGAGCGCGGCCATCGCCTCGCGCAGCGCCTCGGCGAGCCGGCCGAACTCCTCGTGGCGGGCGGTCCCGGTGCGCATCGCCAGCGCGACCCGCCGCGAGGGGGCGGGTTCCGCGAAGCGGGCGGTGGCCAGTGCCGGGTTGCGGGCGGTCTCCACGGTCACGGCGGTGCGCGGCAGCAGCGTGACGCCGAGGCCGCCGGCGACGAGCTGCACGAGGGTGGAGAGCCCGGCAGCGGTCGTCGTCACCGCCGCCCCGTCCCTGCGTCCGGCCTCCCGGCAGACGTCCAGCGCCTGGTCACGCAGGCAGTGCCCCTCGTCGAGCAGCAGCAGCGGCAGGTCGCGCAGCTCCTCGCGGGGGATGTCCGTGCGACCGCCGAGCCGGTGGCTCCGCTCGGTGACCAGGACGAAGTCCTCGTCGAAGAGGGGCAGCTCGGTGACACCGGGGTGGCCGAGCGGGACCGCGAGCAGCAGCAGGTCGAGCCGCCCCGCGGCGAGCCCCTCCAGCAGTGAGGAGGTCTGCTCCTCGTGCACCTGGAGATCGAGGGCGGGGTACCGGTCGTGGACCAGGCGCAACACGGCCGGCAGCAGGTAGGGCGCCACGGTCGGGATCACTCCGAGCCGCAGCGTCCCGGTGAAGGGGGCGCGTACCGCTTCGGCCTCCTCCACGAGCGCGCCCACCGCGTCCATGACGGCTCGGGCGCGGACCGCGAGGCGTTCGCCCGCCGCGGAGAGCAGCACCTTGCGCGTCGTCCGCTCGATGAGCTGGACACCGAGTGCCTCCTCCAGCGAGGAGACGGCCCCCGAAAGGGCGGGCTGGCTCATGCCGATGGCCGCCGCCGCGTCCCGGAAGTGCAGGTGCTCCGCGACGGCCACGAAGGCGCGCAGCTGGGAGAGGCTGGGCTGTTTGGTCCTGTTGCCCTGGATTGGCTGAGCCACTGATAGGTACCTCCGATCATCGGAAACGAGTGTAGCTATTTCCGCGATCAATGCACTCTGTGCCAAGGTGGGACCAGTCCAACCCTCCAGGAAGGCCCCCAAAAGGGGAATTCCTGACCTGCTAGGAGATCGTGTGCTCACTGTTGGTGACAAGTTCCCCGAGTTCGACCTGACCGCCTGCGTGTCGCTGGAGAGCGGCAAGGAGTTCGCTCAGATCAACCACAAGACCTACGAGGGTCAGTGGAAGATCGTCTTCGCGTGGCCCAAGGACTTCACCTTCGTGTGCCCGACCGAGATCGCCGCCTTCGGCAAGCTGAACGAAGAGTTCGCCGACCGTGACGCGCAGATCCTCGGCTTCTCCGGCGACTCCGAGTTCGTGCACCACGCCTGGCGCAAGGACCACCCGGACCTGACCGACCTGCCGTTCCCGATGATGGCCGACTCGAAGCACGAGCTCATGCGTGACCTCGGCATCGAGGGCGAGGACGGCTTCGCGCAGCGCGCCGTCTTCATCGTCGACCAGAACAACGAGATCCAGTTCACGATGGTGACCGCCGGTTCCGTGGGCCGTAACCCCAAGGAGGTCCTGCGGGTCCTCGACGCCCTGCAGACCGACGAGCTCTGCCCGTGCAACTGGACCAAGGGCGAGAACACCCTGGACCCGGTCGCCCTCCTCTCCGGCGAGTGAGCTGATACCACCATGGCACTCGACGAACTCAAGTCCGCCATACCGGACTTCGCGAAGGACCTGAAGCTGAACCTCGGTTCGGTCATCGGCAACAGCGAGCTGCCGCAGCAGCAGCTCTGGGGCACCGTGCTCGCCTGCGCGATCGCCTCGCGTTCGCCCAAGGTCCTGCGCGAGCTGGAGCCGGAGGCCAAGGCCAACCTCTCCGCGGAGGCTTACAACGCCGCGAAGTCGGCCGCCGCCATCATGGCGATGAACAACGTCTTCTACCGGACCCGGCACCTGCTGTCGGACCCGGAGTACGGCAACCTCCGCGCGGGTCTGCGGATGAACGTCATCGGCAAGCCGGGCGTGGAGAAGGTCGACTTCGAGCTGTGGTCGCTCGCCGTCTCCGCGATCAACGGCTGCGGCCAGTGCCTCGACTCCCACGAGCAGGTGCTCCGCCAGGCCGGCGTGGACCGTGAGACCATTCAGGAAGCCGTGAAGATCGCTTCGGTGATCCAGGCCGTCGGCGTCACCCTCGAAGCCGAGGCCGTGCTCGCCGAATAGGACAGCGGTACCTTGTACGAGAAGGACCCCGCGGACGACCGACCGTCCGTGGGGTCCTTCTTTTCGTGTGTGCGCCTCGTGCGTCGCGTCCGTGCGTGAGCTTTTCGCGCGGGGTGGCTACGGGTGGTCCGGGCGGTCTTCCGGTGCGGGGCCGGTGCCCTCCGGCGGGGTGCCGGGGGTCTCGGCGGTCCCGGGGGCTTCAGGGTCGTCAGGGGCCTCGCGGGCCTCGCGGGCTTCGGGGGTCTCCCCGCCCGTCCCCGTACCGCTCGTCCCCGTACCGCCGGGGCCGTCCTCGTCTCCCGGGTACGACTCGTCGTACCGGTCCTCGGGCGGGGTGCCGGGAGCGGGAGTCGGCGCCACGTGGAGCGCGGAGGCGCCGTGCGGCTGCGGGGAGTGCCGCTGGGCCTCCCGCTTGCTGTACGACCGCAGGTAGCCGACCACCGTGTTCGTGACGGCGACCAGCGGCACGGCGACGACCGCGCCGCCGATGCCCGCGACCATCCCGCCGGCGGCGACGGAGAGCACCACCGCGAGCGGGTGGACCCGTACCGCCCGGCCGAGGATGAACGGCTGGAGGATGTGCCCCTCGATCTGCTGCACCGCCAGCACCACGATCAGCACCATGAGGGCGGTGAACACCCCCTCGGTGACGAGCGCGACGACCACCGCCAGCGCCCCGGACACCACGGCGCCGACCAGCGGGATGAAGGCGAAGAGGAAGATGAACACGGCGAGCGGCACCGCCATCGGGACGTCGAGGAACCAGATCCCGAGCCCGATGAAGATGGCGTCGATCAACGCGACGATCACGGTGCCCCGCACGTAGGCGGTGAGCGTCCGCCAGGCGCGCGGTCCGGCGCCGGCGACCCCCGGGCGGGCCTGGGCGGGGACCAGTTTGAGGGTCCACTCCCAGATCCGCTTGCCGTCGTACAGCAGGAAGAGCGACGAGAACATCGCGAGCAGCATCCCGGTGAGGAACTCGACCATCACCGTGACGCCCTGGAGGCCGGCGGAGGTGATCTCCTCGGTGTTGGTGCCGATGGTGTCGCTGAGATTCTTGGCGATGTCGTTGATCTGCGACTCGGTGACGTGGAAGGGGCTGTCCAGCAGCCAGCGCTTCAGCTCGTCGATGCCGTCGCGGACCTTGTCGGAGAGGGTGTCGAGGTTGTCCATCACCTGCCAGACGACGAACCAGCCGACCAGCCCCATGATGACGAAGCCCAGGACAGCGGTGACGGCCGTGGCCAGACCGCGCGGCAGCCCGTACCGTCGCAGGCGCACCACGGTCGGCTGGAGCAGCGCCGTGACGAGCAGGGCGGCCACGAAGGCGAGCACGACGAGCTGGACGGCGCTGATGACCCGCATCAGCACCCAGAGGGTGCCCGCGAGGACGAGCAGCCGCCAGCCGGCCTCCGCGGCGACGCGCATGCCCCAGGGGATGGAGGCCACCGGATCGGGCCGGGCGGCGACGTCGGGGGCGTAGGCGGGCGGCGCGGGCACCTGTGCGCCCGCGTCGGGGTCGCTCTTCGCGGCCGGGGCGCTCGCGTGAGGGTGGCGGGAGCGCGCGGACGTGTGCGGTGCGCGCCCGGACTCCGCATCCTCGTGCGCGGCTTGCTCCCGCCGTTCCTCCAGGCGGGCCGCCAGGTCCGTCAGTTCGGCCCCGGCGCGTCCGAGCCAACCGGGCAGTTTCGACATGCGTGGTCCCTCTCCCCCGTGGGTGTGCACCGACCGTCTACCCCCGAAAGGCCGGAATGCGACCGTACATGGGTGACACGTCGCACCACGCATGATGCCCCGCACCGTCGGACGGTGCGGGGCATCAGGGGGTCGGAGCGGGGAACGGCCCAGTCGGCCTAGTACCAGTGGTTGGCCTGCCAGAACGACCAGGCGCCGCAGGGGCTGCCGTAGCTGGCGTTCATGTAGCTGAGGCCCCACTTGATCTGGGTGGCCGGGTTGGTCTGCCAGTCGGCGCCGGCGGACGACATCTTGGAGCCCGGGAGCGCCTGGACCAGACCGTACGCGCCGGAGGAGGCGTTGACCGCGCGGTAGTTCCACGTGGACTCGTGGTTCACGATGTTGCTGAAGCACTGGAACTGGTCGGCGGGGATCATCTGCCGCGCCATCGCCTGGACCTCGGCGACCGAGTACGAGCCCTGGGCGGCGAACGACGTGGCGTCGCGCACGGCCGAGCGGCTGGCACGCTCCGCGGCGTCCTTGGCGTCCTGGGCTTCCTTCTCGCGCTCCGCCTGGTCCTCGGCCGCCTGCTTCTTGACCTTGGCGTCCTTGGCGGCTTGGAGTCGCGCGGACTCCTCGGCCGACCTCTTCGCGGCGGCGTCGGCGGCGGATGCCTGGGCATCGGCCTGCTGCGTCAGCGAAGCGGTCTGGACCTGGGCCTGGTGGCCCACGGGAATGTCTGCGAGCAGCGTGGTGTCGGCTGCGGTGGCCTCGAAGTTGTTGTCGTCGACAGCGGGAGTGCTGCCCGAAGCAACGCCTACGACGGCGCCAACGGTGGTGACCGCGGTGGCTGATGCCACTGCGAACCCCCGGACCGAGATCCGGCTCACACGGTGTCCTTCCAGCATCGCCCGCTTAGGTGACCTCGCGGGCGCGATCGTGCCCTCTGACACTGGCCTCCCTACTGCTTGGGTCACGGGAGACACGGGCCCGGTGGGCAACTTCCTCGCGGAAGTGGCCGCGTGGTGCTCGCGGGCGGCATACGGAGATCGGTTGTTGAGTTGTGTGGTGCTGAGCGCCTCGGAAGGTGCCCGGTTTCCGTATGCGGGGCCTGACGGAAGCAAGACTCTGCCGGACAAGGACGCCGAGAAGCAATTCTCTGTTGCGTGGGAAAGCTCACACGCTCCTTATGCCACCCGTTTGACGGAAATGACGGCACGACATGAAGGCGCCCGGCTAAGCTGCTTCGCTCGCCGGGCGCCTCCCTGGACATGCGGGACAGATCACCGAATCTGTCGTGTTTTTATCCTTCTTCGAGCATTTCGGTCACCAGTGCGGCGATCTGTGAACGCTCGGAGCGGGTGAGTGTCACGTGGGCGAAGAGTGGATGACCCTTCAGCTTCTCGACGACGGCGACCACTCCGTCGTACCGCCCGACTCTGAGGTTGTCCCGCTGGGCCACGTCATGAGTGAGCACCACCCGTGAATTCGCCCCGATACGGGACAGAACGGTCAGCAGGACATTGCGTTCGAGTGACTGCGCCTCGTCGACGATCACGAACGCGTCGTGGAGCGAGCGGCCCCGGATGTGGGTGAGCGGCAGGACTTCCAGCATCCCGCGCCCCAGCACCTCCTCGATCACCTCGCGCCCGGCCACCGCCGAGAGCGTGTCGAAGACGGCCTGCGCCCAGGGGCTCATCTTCTCGGCCTCGCTGCCCGGGAGATAGCCCAGCTCCTGCCCGCCGACCGCGTACAGCGGCCGGAAGACCATCACCTTCTGGTGCTGGCGGCGCTCCAGGACGGCTTCCAGGCCGGCGCAGAGCGCCAGCGCCGACTTGCCGGTGCCGGCCCGGCCGCCGAGCGACACGATGCCGACCTCCGGGTCGAGCAGCAGATCGAGGGCGATCCGCTGTTCGGCGCTGCGGCCGTGGATGCCGAACGCCTCCCGGTCCCCGCGCACCAGGCGGACGTTGCCCTGTGCCGTCACCCGGCCGAGCGCCTTGCCCCGCTCGGACTGGAGCACGAGCCCGGTGTGCACCGGGAGTTCCGCCGCCTCGGGGACGTACAGCGTCTCCTCCGAGTACAGCAGGTCCACCTGCTCACCGGAGAGCGGCAGTTCGGCCATCCCGGTGTGGCCCGAGTCGGTGATGGCGAGTTCGGCGCGGTACTCCTCGGCGAGCAGGCCGACCGAGGACGCCTTGATGCGCAGCGGAAGGTCCTTGGAGACGACGGTGACGTCGTACCCCTCGGCCTGGAGGTTGCGCGCCACCGCGAGAATCCGTGAGTCGTTGTCCCCCAGCCGGTAGCCGGCGGGCAGAACGCCGGGGTCGGAGTGGTTGAGTTCGACACGGAGCGTGCCGCCCAGGTCCCCGAGGGGGATCGGAGCGTCGAGCCTGCCGTACCGGACACGGAAGTCGTCGAGCAGGCGCAGCGCCTGCCGGGCGAAGTAACCGAGCTCCGGGTGGTGCCTTTTGGCCTCCAGCTCCGTGACGACGACGATCGGCAGCACGACTTCGTGCTCGTCGAAACGCGTCATGGCGTTGGGGTCGGCCAGCAGGACGCTGGTGTCGAGAACATAGGTGCGCCTGTCGGGCATGCGGCGCTTAGAGCTGGTCACCACGGAAGGACGTACCCCCTCGGACGAGGTCGGGGAGTGCGACGGGCGTCGCGGAACTTCCCGGAGGAAGAGGACGGACCGGGTTCTGGCCCCCATGCGCGGGCCGAACGCCGGCCCTCCGCGTCGGCCGTACGGTGCGTACGGTCCTTCGTGTGCAAAGGGCCTCCCGGGTGGACGGTCCGGTGGGCCGTCCACATGCTGCGACGTCCGCCTGGTTGATGACCGGACGTCGACCTGTCAGGGGTATTCCCTCGAACGCCCGAAGCCATGCAACGGGTTGCGCCACCGTCCGGAGGCGCCCAGGTGGACACGTGGCAACCTCCGGCCGACGAACCGCGGACCCGCGGACCGCCGCGAGGGCGCCCCCGGTCGACGGGGACGCCCTCGCGGCGGTGGTGCGTACGTATATATAGGGGAGCGCGCTCGTCCCCGTTCCTGGCTTGCCCGTTCCTGGCTTGCCCGCTCCCGCTCCTGCCCCTGCTCCTGCTCCTGTTCCGGGGGGAGCGGGGAACGCTCAGGTGCCGTAGCGGCGGTGGCGGGCCGCGTAGTCGCGCAGCGCCCGGAGGAAGTCGACCTTACGGAAGGCCGGCCAGAAGACCTCGCAGAAGTAGTACTCGGAGTGAGCGCTCTGCCACAGCATGAATCCGGAGAGGCGCTGCTCACCGCTCGTACGGATCACGAGGTCGGGATCGGGCTGGCCGCGGGTGTAGAGGTGCTCGGAGATGAGATCGGTGGAGACGACCTCGGCGAGTTCCTCGAAGGTGGTGCCCTTGTCGGAGTGGTCCAGGAGCAGCGACCGGACGGCGTCGGCGATCTCCTGACGGCCGCCGTAGCCGACCGCGACGTTCACGATTATCCCGTCGACGTCGGCGGTGGCCTGCTCCGCCTCCTTGAGGACGGTCTGGGTCTGGGCGGGGAGCAGGTCCATGGTTCCCACGTGGTGGACCCGCCAGCGGCCGTCCGCGGCCAGATTGCTCACGGTGTTCTCGATGATGCCGAGAAGCGGCTTCAGCTCGGCCTCGGGGCGGTCGAAGTTGTCGGTCGACAGCAGCCAGAGGGTGACGACCTCGACATCGGTCTCGTTGCACCAGCCGAGCAGCTCGGAGATCTTGTCCGCACCGGCCTGGTGGCCCTGAACCGCGGAACCACCGGACGCCTTCGCCCAGCGGCGGTTGCCGTCGAGGATGACTCCGATGTGCTTCGGCACCTGCGAGTGGTCCAGCCGGCCTTCCACCCGGCGTGCGTAGAGCCCGTACACCAGGTCGCGCAAGTTCACTGAGTTCACCCTCTCGGTTCCGTTCGGGTCATCGGCCCGCCTGCCCCTGTCACAGGGGTACGGGGTCCGCCCCGTGGGGGGTTCGCCGCCATGTCCGCACGGCCCCGCGCGGACGTGTGCCGCGCCTCGCGCCGACGTTCCCCCGAAGCCGTCACATTACTGCGGGAAGGCGGTACGGGCCCAACCCGGTCGGTCACAACTCCGCGAAAACCAGAGAAATGTGAGCACTCTCCCGCCCCTCGTACCACCGTGTCGCACGACGACTCCGGGGAGTACCCGGGCCCACGCCGGAGGCTCCGGGCGGTGCGGGAGGTGGCGGTCGGCGGATGCTGCGGGCCGCCCGAGTCACGGGCATGAGGCCGGGAGGCGGGACCGGGGCCGGGGCCGGGGCCGTACGAAAAAACGGGCCGGTCCGTGGGGGGGGATACGGACCGGCCCGAGGGGGGGAGCTCCACCCTAACCCTTCGTGAGCGTTATTGGCCGCCACGCCACTCCACAACTACTCTCCGGATTCGACGGACTGCGCAGCGGGCAGGGAATCCGGCATTCCGGGGCGTGTGGGGCGGCGCCCCCGGGCTGCGGGGGCATACCGGGTCGCCCGCAGGGGGCGTACCGAGTCCACGGGGCGGCTCCCTGGGCGGGGCGGGCCGATCCGGTTCGGCCCGGATGCCGAGCACCTTCGAGCAGGTTCGAGCAGTTTCAAGCAGTTTCGTAGCACTTCAGAACGCTAGATTCCGATTCGGTCCGATTCGGCCTTTTCGAGAAATTCAGCCCGCTCTGGCCGCTACAGCCCTTTACGGGGAATTGCGGCCGATTACGGCATGCTCCCGCAGGAACGGAACCGGATGACGAGCGCGTCCCCGGCGAGGACCACGAAGTCACCGTTCTCGCAGTGGATGACGGCCTCGTGCACCTCGTCGTTCTCGTCCCGGTTCTCCTGCGCCCCGGTGACCGTCCAGCCTCCCCCGAAAGGGGCGGGCGGCAGGCTGTTCAGCGGTCCGTGTGCCCAGAGCCCGGCCGGCACGCACCAGTCGGGGAGCCGGGGCCAGGTGCCGGCGCTCACGCGGAGCGTGCAGTCGGTGGCACAGGTCATCAGGACGGACCGGTCGTCGGCGAGGACGAACTCCACCGCTTCGGGGCCGCCGGCCCGGCCGTCCGGGCGGTAGAAGACACCGTGGACGCCGATGATCCGGGCACCCCGTAGCCAGTCGGACCTGCCCGAGCGGTGCCGGCCGGCCGTCCCCCCGGGCTGCTCGCTCCCCACGACACGCTCCCTCTCTCCGTACAACCCGTCCAGGATCGCACTGTGCGGCACAAGACGGCGCGAGGGGAGGGAGGTTAATGATTTCCTCACCCAAAGCCGTTCTGCGGGTGGCCCGTCGGCCTGCGCGCCTCGATGAGGAAGCGCGTGGTGCGGGCGGTGAACGCCCCCTCGGTCTCGATCCGCCGGTGCAGTGACTCCAGTTGCGGCCGGTAGGCGTCGACAGTGAAGTCCGGCACCATCCAGATGACCTTGCGGAGAAAATAGACGACGGCCCCGATGTCGAAGAACGCGGTGTCCAGCGACTCCGACCGGAGGTCGGTCACCACGAGCCCCGCCGCCTCGGCGTCGGCCCGGGCCCGCTCGGGGTCGCGGGCGGCGTACGCCGAGGGGGGCAGCGGGCCCCGGAAGTGCTCGACCAACTCGAAGACGCTCGCCGGGCCCACCTGCTGGGAGAAGTACGTCCCGCCCGGCGCGAGCACCCGCGCGATCTCCTGCCACCAGGTGGTCACCGGGTGGCGGCTGACCACCAGGTCGAAGGCGCCGTCCCCGAACGGCAGCGGCGGCTCGTCGGAGTCCACGACCACCGCCGCCCCGCGCGGATGGAGGAGGGCGGTGGCACGGGCCACGTTCGGCGGCCAGGACTCGGTCGCCACCATGAGCGGCGGGAGGACGGGAGCCGAGGCCAGCACCTCTCCGCCGCCGGTCTGGATGTCGAGCGCGGCGGTGGCCCGGCCGAGCCGGTCGGCCATGGCGCGGGCGTACCCCCAGGAGGGCCGCTGCTCGGTCGCCCGCCCGTCCAGCCAGGAGAAGTCCCAGCCGTCCACCTCTGCCGCCTCCGCCTCGGCCACCAGCGCGCCGAAGCGGTCGGCCGAGGCCCCGGTGAGGGGCGGGAAGGGGGCCGGGGGCTCGGGTTGGTTCGGCATGTCCGCAGAGTGGCAGGGCGACGCTGCGACCGCGAGCGATTTTGCGGGGCGGCGGACATGTGGGCTTGCGAGCCTGCGGACATACGGGCCTGCGGGCTCGCGGGCACGGGTGGCTCGGGTCTGCTCGCGGACCCGACCCCCGTCCGTGACGGTTCGTCACAGGGCACCCAGGGCGACCCCGGCCAGCGCACCCGTGATCATGAAGGGGCCGAACGGAATACCCGTACGACGGTTCGCGCGTCGCAACACCAGCAGCCCGAGGCCGTACACCGCGCCGAAGAGGAACCCGGCGAACCCGCCCGCGACCAGTACCGGCCAGCCGTACCAGCCGAGCACCACACCGAGGGAGAGGGCGAGCTTCACGTCGCCGAAGCCCATCCCGTTCGGGTTGATCAGATAGAGGACCAGGTAGAAGCAGCCCAACGCGGCCCCGCCGAGCAGCGCCCCGGTCCAGGAGCCGTCGTGCTCCGGCAGCAGGGACGCCACACCCAGGAGGACGGCGGCGGCTCCGGCCAGGGGCAGGGTCAGCTCGTCGGGGAGGCGGTGCACCCGGTGGTCGACGGCGGCGAGGAGTCCCGCGACGGGGGCGAGCAGCAGCCAGACGGCCAGTTCGGGGCGGGTACCGGTGGCGGCGGCCAGCAGGGCGCAGGCCACAGCGGTCGCCGCGGCGAGAAGGAACTGCGGCGCGTACGCGGCGGGGGCGGAACCGTCCGCCGTACAGACCTGGCAGCGGGCGGCGCCCAACCAGCCGCGACTGGGACCGGTCGCGGCGAAGGGGTGCCCGGCGGGGCACTCGCCCCGCCACCCCTCCTCCGGCTCCACCGAGAACCGGTACGCGGCACGAGGGATCAACAGCCCGGTGGCAGCGCCCCAAACGGCGGCGAGAGTCACGACGGCGATCTGGATGGCGTCCACGGGCCGACCCTAATCGCACTCCCCCGCACGGGTCTTGGGCCCGAGGGCCCACTGACGGCCGGCCCGCGCCAGGGCGGCGGCGGCCGGGACAGCCTCAGGGTGGAAGGGAATCTTCACCACAGACCGCACGGAGCCTTCTGGTGGGCGCTACGGTCGGTGCCCATGGGCAGATGGCGTGACGGCGACGGAACATTGACCGTGGGCACGGGCGGCGAGGCACGGGTGGTGCCGCTGCGGGTGGCCGCCTCCTACCGTGCGCGTACCCGGGGGCTGCTCGGGCAGGACGGGATCGAGGGAGCGCTGCTGCTCACGCCCTGTTCGAGCGTCCACACCTTCCGGATGCGGTTCGCCATCGATGTGGCTTATCTCGACCGGAAGCTGAACGTCCTCGCCGTCCGCACGATGAAGCCGGGCCGGCTCGGCCTGCCCCGGCTGCGCGCCCGCCACGCGGTGGAGTCGCAGGCGGGGGCGATGGCCGCGTGGGGGCTGCGGCCGGGGGTCCGGTTGGCGGTGGAGGTGGAGGCCGCGGACGGGGCGGAGGAGCCGGCCACCGGCTGAAGCGGCTTCCGGCGGAGCCAGCGGCTCCGGCTCCGGCTCCGGCTCCGGAGGTTCCGGCTCGGAGGTTCTGGCTCCGGCGGCTCCGGCTCCGGAGGATGTCACGGGGCGGGTGGGAGCTTTCCGGCCTGCGCGGTGACGAGCGCGGGCGGGATCTCCGGGACCTCGCCGTCCAGGTAGTTGGCCGCGCTGAAGACGACGACGGCACCCGCACTCCGTACGACCGTGAACACCAGCGGACTTCGGTGCCCGCCCCGGTCGCACACCATCCGGTACGCCAACGCGTCCTGGCCGACGCGCGGAGCGGGCAGCGCGGTGACGGCGGAGTACGCGGCCGGCCCGTCGTCCCCCCGGGTGCCGAAGCCACCCGCACAGACGCCGACTGCCCGCCGTACCCGGTCCACGAGTGACACGGCGTCGTCGTCGGCATAGGCGACCAGCAGCAGCGTCACCACGGTCTGGTCGTCCCGCCCGGCACGGGACGCGTCGACGGCGGTACGCAACACGGAGGCCGTGGGGGCCGGCCCGGGGGTCAGGTTGACCAGATCGGCGAGCGGCGCGCAGGCGGGGTCGTCGGCCCGTTCGGTGCCGCCCGCCTCCTCGTACCGCAGGGGCGCGATCACGTAACCCTTCAACTCGCCGTTGCGTAGGACCATTTCGGACGGTCGGCCTGCGGGCGATGCCCCGGCCTGCACCGGACCCGAGGAGGCGGCGGCGACGGAGCGGGGCTGGGAGGAGGGAACCGCCGGGGTTCCGTTGGTGATCCCCGGGCGCGGGCTCGCCCGGCCCGCCCCCGCGTCACCCGGCGCGCAAGCGCCCGCCTGCAGACAGAGCGCGACGGCGACGAGCCCGCCCGCCGCCCGCCCGGGCCGTCTTCGCATCGCCCACCGTCCGTCCTCTGCTCGGCACACCTGTGCCCGTTACCGCCCGCCACGTCCGCCGCCACGTCCGCCGCCACGTCCGCCTGCCGCGTCCGCCTGCCGTGTCCATCCACCCTGCACGTCCCGCGTAACGCCTGCGTGTCGCGGGGCGACGGAGTGAGGGACGCGACGTGCGCCAGGAGTGCGACGCGGGCGCGGTGGGACGTCAGGCGGGGTGCCGCAGACCGGCTCTCCCGCCGTCCGTCGTCGGCCAGGACGCCTGCGGCTGTGCGGTGCACCCGTTGACGGCCAGGGTCAGCCGGTAACGCCCCTCTTCGGCCGCCTTCGCCCGGAGCGAGGACAGCGACGAGGGCAGCTCCGCCGCGCTCAGCGACATGATCAGCGACACATCACGGTTCTGCGCGCCGTCCTCCTCCGCCGGAAGCCGCTTCGCACCATGAAAGTACATCTCCCGTGCGAAGTCCCGCGCGAAAAAGGACGGTTCCACCGCCCCTCCCGGTCCACCGCGATCCTCCGCGCAGGCGGCGAGTACCAGCGCCGAGTACAGCGCGCGGGCACCCGTCCTGGCCAACACATCGAGGCCGGCGACGGCTCCGGGGCCGTGCAGCTCGGGCAGCGCGTGCAGGCGCCGGAGCAGATCGGGGAAGGCGGCGGCAGTGCGGGCGGGATGCGGGCGGGGAGTCCAGAGCAGGTCCACGGCGGTCCGACACGCCTCCAGGTCGTCGGTGCGACCCGCCAGCTCCAGGGACCGCAGCAGCACGACGGAGGCGCGCTCCGCACAGGTCGCGGAGAAGGCCTTCGCCTGTGGCAGGCTCCCCAGGAACACCAGGCTGCGCACACTCTCCAGCACCTTCACGGCTCAGGACCACATCCGTTGCCGCGTACCGGACCCGCTGCGGACGGGGGCTGCCACCGCGCGGAACTCCGGCCCTCCCCTTCCCGGGAGTCCGAACGGGATCAGTATGGACTCCCTTTCGTTCACAGCCAGTTGTCGCGAGATCAACACGTACTCGGTCACCTTCCCGTCGGCGTGCTGTCCGGTGCGGCGGGGAGCGCCGGACAGCGGTGTCGTGATTACCCGGTTCCTGATAGCCCGTTCTTGCCGAAGATCGACTGCTTCGACGCTAACTCCTCCTCACCGGTGTGGTCTTGGGCCCCAGGACTCAGTCAGGGACCTACAGCCCCATGGCGAGACCCCCTGTCAACAGCCTCTTCGCATAGGGAGCTTGGGCCCCGCTTGGGGTCCGGGGGCCCGCGCGGGCGGATAGTTCGTCGCCTACCCTCCGAGGGGGCCATGGGCGTGCACCGGGGAGAGGTGGACCGTGAACGGTGGCGGCTGGCAAGGGGACCGGGAAGCGGACCACGAAGACCTCGGCGAGGAGAGCGGCGGCACCGGTGAAGGGCCGCGCACCGGATGGTTCGGCCCTCTGGCCCGCAGCTGGGTGGCGGGCGCGCTGGTGTTCGTGGCCCTCGGTTTCATGGCCGACCGCGCGTCGGACGTGATGCTGGGCCCGCCCGAACGCCTGGAGGACTTCGGCCGGCGGCTCGTCCTGCTGCACGTACCCCGCCTCGCCGTCACCGCCCTGGCCGTACTGGCGGCGGCCCGGCTGCTCCCCGACAGCCATCGGGCGTCCCGGACGCTGTACCCGCTCGGCTGTCTGACCGTCCCGCTCGCCGGGCTCGGTTACGGCTATGCCATCTCCTGGGACCTGGCGGGCATCGAGGGCCTGCTCATGCCGGCCGCCTCGCTCATCGCCGGCGCGGCCGTGGGCATCGCGCTGGACCGGAGAGCCGACACGTTGTCCGGGACCACTCCCCCGGCGGCGAAGTTGTCCCGGATCGCCTGGAGGGGCAGCAGCCGGCCGAGCCCGTCCAGGTTCTCCCGG
>NZ_JBSFVR010000186.1:0-14237 GCF_053592415.1 Streptomyces sp. NPDC002690
CCGCCCGCCCGACCGCCTCCGTCGCGGACGCCACCCAGCACCTGCTGCGCACCCCGCAGGACACGGAGCAGGCGGTGGCCGCCCGGGGGCGGCGCGGTCTCCAAGAGGGCGAGGGCCGCCTGTGCCGCCGCTTCCTCCGCCTCCTCGACGGCGTACCCGAGGTGGTCTGCTTCCCACAGCGCCGCACGGGCCCACCTTGCCGACTCCCGGGCGGTCTCAGCGGCCTCCTCGTGGCCCATGGCCCGAAGCACACGAGCCACACCGACCAGGCTCAGGGCTCTGTCGACGGCGCACCCCGACGTGCTCGCCAGGGTGCGGGCGCGCCGTGCGTCGCCGAGCCGGGCGATCGTCCGCGCCACCGCGTCGGGCAGCGGGCGTACGTGGGAGGACAGCATCTCCCGGGAGACACCGGCCGCAGCCGACATGGCCAGGTCCGGTGGCGGTGAGGTGGCCGTCGCGGTCGGATCGATCAGGTCGAGGTGGCCGAGCGCGACGTCGGCGGCGGAGTGCCGGGCGAGGAGCGACTGCCGCTCGGGGTCGAGGACCAGGGCGGTGAGCCGCTCGGTGTCCCCGCTCTCGCGCAGGAGGCGGGTGTAGCCGCTGAGAAGGTAGTTCGGTGTGTCATCGGGCCAGTGGCCGGCCCGGTACCTGCTCGCCCAGTCGTGCAGTTCTTGGGTCCGCGCGGCCAGGAAGGGCTTTCCCAGCTGCTCGCACGCGATTCTGCGCAGTTCCTCGTGGGCCGGCACGAAGGTCTGCCGGCCGGCGCCCGCCTCCGCCTCGGACCGTACGTCCAGAGGGAGCAGATCCGCGCGGGTGGGCGCCAGCGAGCGGCTGACCACGGTGCGCAGTCGTTCTTCCACGTCGCGGGGCGGGAGGCCCAGCAGCTCGCCCAGATCAGCGCTGGTGAGAGCGCCGCGTGCCGAGACGAGCAGGCCCAGCAGGCGTCGGCCGATGCCGGGGTCGTTCAGCAGGGTGTCCAGTTCGGTGAGGGCGGTGTCCCGGATGATCCGTGCCGCCGGCGAGTCGTCCAACCGCCGGACGACGGCAGGGTCCCGCAGCGGATGGTCGGGCGCCAACTTCACCGGCACACGCGGGTGGGGGCGCCCGGCGACGATGACACGCATGCCGCACGGGGGAACCTTCGGTAGCAGTCCGGCAATGCCCGGATCGGCAAGTCCGGCGTCCGCGTCCTCGTCGAGCCCGTCGACGATCAGCACCAGCCGTCGACCGCGCTCCCGGCACCGGTGGGCCGCCGCTTCGTACAGCGGGTTGAGATCCGGATTCCGGTCGTTCAGCGGAGGACGGCGCTTGTTCTCCGCCGCAGCCGCCAGTTGCAGCGAGACCGCCCGTACGAAGCCGTCACGGCGATCGGTGCCCAGGCGGCCGGCGATGACGTAGTGAGCGACATCGACCCCGGCGGGCGCACGGACGGTGAACCAGGCCATCAGAGCCGTTTTCCCCGCCCAGGGACCGGCCTGCCACCACGAGTAGGCGGGGGCGCCGTCCGGAGCCTTGACGAAGGCCGTCAGATCGGCCACTTCCTCGTCCCGTTCCACCAACTCCTGGGGGAGGACGTCCAGGAGAGCCGGGGTGTGCCCTCCGAGCAGGCGTGCTCGGGACGTCGCGGTCACGCGGGAGCCGTGGCTCCCCTGCCTGCTCCTTCCGGCGTTCTGCGCCGTGCTCAGCTGCTGGCTCCAGATGCCCGCGGGCGTCGGGACGTGGCCGGGCGAGCGACGCTCCGCGCGCTCCTCCAGATACGGAATCAGGACGTACAGAACGTACTTGACGTGCTGTGGCTTCCGCGGAGGTGTCTTGCTGAACCAGTCACCGAGAGTCGACTTGGGCACCTCGTAGCCGTGCTGTTCGGCGAGGTTCAGCAGATACCCGTACCCCAACTTCCTGCCGCCCGCCGCCTCGTACAACGCCTTCAGTTCGCTCATGAACGTCGGCAGCGATTCGCGACCGGTTCGTCCGTTTACTGCGGAAGACTTCTCCGGACACATTTTCATTCCCTCCTGACCTGCGCGTATGCCGCTGTTTTACCTCTGTCGACATCGCCGGACACCGCCCCGGTGGCGGATACCTGTGGGACCGCGCCCGACGGAGAAGACCACCGGGCGACAACCCCGAGGGGGACCCACATGTCCGTACTGCCGCATGTCCTGGAGCCCGTGCTCCAGGAGGCCGCCGTCCTTTCCGCCGCCACCGGCCTCGCCTACACCGGGGCAGTGGTGACGGTCGCGGGGTTCTCCGTCCTCTTCCGCGACCCGCAGCGCCGGCGTGACGCCCGGACGACGCTGATGATCCTGATGAGGCGTCGCGGGAAGCGGTGATATGTCCAGGGCCTGGCCCCGGTGTGTCCTCAGGGCCTACCCTCGGCCCCTGTCGGTTCCCGTGTGTGCGGGGATGGCTCCCGTTAGGAGCAGATCCTCCGTTGCCCCCGCGTGCGCGGGGATGTCTTCCACCTGCCCGGCCCGCCCGCGACGACATCTGGCTGTCGTGACGGGCGGGGCGTGCAGTGGAGCACCGTCTTGTGGAGGCCTGATGCGATCCGGGCCGCCCCCATCCGTCAGCGGGTCAGGATCAGTCCGCAGCTGTAGGCGCGGGCGTGGCCGAGACCGTTCGACAGGGCTCCCACGAGGGTTTCCGGGTCGGTGACCGTGAGGGAGCCACGGATCTCCGCGCGGCCGATCCGCAGCGGCTTGTCGCGGTGGGCGCTCGACACGGTCGGCAGCATGCGGATGGCCAGGGCGGAGGGGGCGGCCGTGGCGCCGATACGGGTCACGCCGTCCTCCGCGTTCGCCGGCTCCCCGTCCGCCTGGAGGCGACGGGAGAACCATCCCTTCACGTGCTCCGGCGTGGTGTGAGCGGTCCTGGCGCCACGGGCCCTATCCGAGACGGGTTTACCGGACGGCCTGCTGCGGGTCGGGTTGACGACCGTGCGGAAGCCGACGACTTCGCCCGTTCTGAACGTGCGGTCGACGGTGATGAGGTGCGGGGCCGCGGTGAGAGCCTCACGCGGTATACGGGCCCAGTCGCCCGGAATTCTGGACTGCACGACCAGGATGAGGGCCGCCGCCTTCAAGTCGACCGACCACGTCGACAGGATGCCCATCTGGGCACGTGGCTGGAGGTCGCCGTCCTTGACCCAGCCGCGGAACCCGCTCATGACGGTGCGGTGCATCTCCTGGGCGTCGACGAGGGACTTGGCGACCAGCGGGTGGCGGGCGTTCAGCGAGAGTACGGAGTGGGTGGCGACGAATCGGGCTGTAGAGGCCCGTGCGCTGTTCACGGGATGATGTCCCATTCGGTTGCGTTCGGTGCGATGGTGATGCGTGTGCGGGTCTCCCAGCGCGTGACGTGAGTCCGGCGGGCCGGATCGAAACTGACCGGCTGGTCGTTCACCCGCGACGCACCGGGTGTGCCGGAGGGCGCCTGGATCCACGCCAGGGGACGTCGGCCCGAGGTGTCGGGTCCGTACGGGCCTGGGAGCAGGAGCTTGGCGGCGAACGCGTCGGCGATGGTGCCGGGAAGGATCTCCGCGGCCAGGGTGCCGGAGGGCGGGCAGGACTTCCGGCCGAGCCACAGCAGCCGCTTCGGGTGTTCCAGTGCGTACGCGACCTCTTCCAGCAGGGCCGGGTCCTGGTGCTGGAGCCCGACGACGAACGCCGCGTCCGACAGGTACCAGCGTTCGGTGATCATCGCCATGCGCGAGAGCTCGGCCGAGACCAGGTTCCCGGAGACCGTATCGGAGGTGATCTTCTTGGGCGCCCCGTACCAGCCGGCCAGTTCGTGGTGTCCGAAGTGCGGCCCGTCGGCCGCCGCCATGCTCGCGGCGACGGCCGCGGCCCGCCGGTGGTCCGTGATGACGTCCCGGGGACGCAACGGGAAGCGGCCGGCGCCGACGGTGTGATAGTCACGCACCGGGGTGCCCGGGTGGTCGGCCCGGACACCGAAGACGAGCGCGGCGAGGTCGTCGACGGCGTCGGTCCGCTTCCGGCCGAGGGCTGCCGCGCACAGGCCGACGACCGCCGACTTGGTGGGGCGGACGTGAGTGTCGCGGTGGGAGAACCGGGACGCCACTCCCCAGGACTGCAACGGCGCGGCGAGCCGCACGAGCAGGACGTGCGTGGTCACGCCGTCAGCTCCTCGGTGGAGGCGACCGTCACGGCGCCGGTGTCCTCCAGCGTGCCGAGGAGTTCGTCGATCCGAGGGTCGTAGGTGAGGACGCGTCCCGCCCTGATGTCGGGCCGCCGCCGGCTGACGAACGCGTGGTGCTTCAACAGCCGCCGGACCGCCGCCGGACCGGCGGGACCCTCGCCGTCCTTGTCCAGCGGGTTCTCGTCGATGGGGGCCTGGAAGGCAGCCGCGTAGTTGTACGGACGCTCACCCTCGAAGGCGAGGACCAGCGCGGGCAGTGACCCGGTGGAGGCGGTCGAGTTCCTCTTCGCCTCGGGGAAGGCGTCGACGAAGGCCGTGACGAATTCGGCCTCGGCGGCGACGGATGCCTCCTCGGCCTCCTCGGCGGCCATCCCGGCCGCCTGGAGATTCC
This sequence comes from Streptomyces sp. NPDC002690, assembly GCF_053592415.1. Lineage (NCBI taxonomy): Bacteria > Bacillati > Actinomycetota > Actinomycetes > Kitasatosporales > Streptomycetaceae > Streptomyces > Streptomyces sp. NPDC002690. Next base: position 4,553 of record NZ_JBSFVR010000186.1, read on the forward strand.
TGCGCAGCTTCACGCGGTCGAGGACCGCGTGCCGGTAGAAGGTACCGGTGATCAGCGACTGGTAGCCGGTCATCCCGGCGCCGGCGTCGTCCGCCGCGTCGAGGAAGTCGAGCGCGTTGCTCTTGCGGTCGAGCTTCGCGTCGTCGGCCGCAGCGTAGAAGTCGTCCACCTGCTCCGCCTCGTGCACGGTGAACGCGTGGCTGCTCTGCACGGCGCCGTCGACGTTGGGGGAGTCCGCGATCTCGGCGAGGAAGCGTCCGTACAGGGCGATGTCGATGGCGTCGCGCGGGGCGAGCGCGGTCAGGACCGCCGCGCGGGTCTCGGCGGGCACTGTGGGGAGCTTGGCGTCGGGTGCGGCGGTGCCGGCGGCTTCGCCCGTGTCCGGCTCCTCCTGCCCGGCGCCCCTGCGTGCGCCCTTCTTCCCCTTGGCCGCGGCTGCCGCGCTTTGCGCCGTCACGTACCCCTCGGTCCAGGGCCGGAGCGTCACGGCCTGCTCGTGGATGTGGGCGGCCATGCGCGAGCCCGCGTCCGCCGGGGCGAACAGCAGCACCTTGGTCAGGTTGGCGACGGTCTTCTTGGCGGGGTCCCCGAACTTCAGACCGGTGGCCTCGATGACGGCGCGTGCGGTGCGGACGGCTTCGTCCGCCTCCCAGCCGTGCGTGGAAGTGAGGGCGCGTGCGGTGATCAGCGCCCATTCGCGGGTTCGGACACCGGTGCTGCGCCCGGCCAGGGCGCCGAGGCCCGCGTTGGCCCGGTTCCGGGCGTGGACGCGCTCGGCCCTGCGCCGCGCTTGACTCGTGATCAGGTGCCGTTCGGTGCCTCCGTAGACGATCGACTTGGGCGCCCCGTTCTCGTCCCGCACGGGGAGCACCGCCACCAGGGTTTCGAGAAGGTGCAGGGAGAGGAACTGGCTGCCGGCGGACGAGGCGTCACTGGTCACGTGGTGGGGTCCTTCTGGAGGGTGGCGGCGGAGGAGGGGGCGGGCCGGGCGACGGCCCTGGTGGGAGGCATGTGGAAGGCCACACCCCACTCGTACGGAACGCGGGCACTCCGGTCGTGCCACCGGTTCAGGTCGTCGACGAGCCGGGCCCAGGACGGCGGCTCCTTGTCGCAGGCGCGCAGCCGGGCGACGGCGTGCTGCAGATGCCGCCACGGGACGCGACGGCTGGACACGATGCGGTCGACCAGACGAGCCGCGCCCGGGTCGTCCGGCCCGCGTGCCGTTCCGCCGCCGATACGGCGGGCGGCCTCGCCGAGGCTGCCGTACCCGAACTTGGGCTTCGACCGTCCCTGGTGATAGACCGCGAAGAGAAAGGCGACCTGACCGTAGACCTCACGCTCGGCCTCGGTCGGGCTGTACCAGAGGGCGCGGAAGTGGGGCTCCCGGTGGCCGCGGGGGCGCCGGAGCTCGGCGAGACTCGCGTAGTCGTGGTTGTGCACGAGGCTGGCGAGCCAGGCCGTGAGCGCCGCGCCGCCCTCGCTGGTGGCAGGGCCTGTGCCGGTGGTCATGAGGTGGTCTCCCCTCGGAGTTCGGCCGGGGCCGTCGGCATGGTCAGCTCGGCGTCGAAACGCCTCAGAGCGGCTGCCCGGGTCTTCGTCCCCTGCGAATTCCTGGGAAGCCCGGCGAGATGTTCGGCGAGGAATCTGCGGGCTGCCGTGGCGACAGAGACCGCGTACTCGTGAAGTGAGGCATGGACGTCCTCGCCCAGGGTGGTCTCCTCCATCAGCAGATCGAACGGTTCCCCCGTCGCCTGCCAGTGCTCGCGACGTACGTCGAAGCGTGCGATCTGGTCGTTCTTGTCCGTCGGCTTGGGGTTCGGATATGCCACGGTCCAGGCCGCGTACGCGGCCTTGAGCAGCGCGGACGCCACGAACTCCGCGACGGCCGAACCGCGGTAGGAGGCCAGGTACAACCTGGCCTCCAGGCCAGGGGCGAAGGGGAAAGTGCTGTCGACCCATGCGATGCCCGTGGTCTGCCTGGCCACGAACCCGACCGCCCACAGCTCGATGCGCCGCGCGGGCTGCTGGCCGGGCTCGGGAGCCATGTCCGCAGCCGGGAAGAGGGCGAGTCGCCGGTACAGGGTGCCCCCGTCGTTGACACCCGACCGGGTGCGGGCTTCGGCCACGGCCGCGTAGAGCGCGTGGGCCTCCCGCCAGACCGCCCGCGTCGCCGAAGCCCACAGCGGCTTGACGGTGCCGTCCGCCTTCTTGGTGTACACGGCGTCCTGGAGATGCTCGGACGTCAGCGCGAGCAGCTCGCCGGCGCCGAGCAGCACCCGGTCCACGTGCTCCCCGGTACGAGTCGGACGGAGCAGGATCGACCGGCCCAGGGAGCTGTGCAGGTCGGCCGGACCGGTGACCGGGCGGCCGGTCGGCTTGGTCCTGAACCCGCGGCGCTCCTTGCCTGCGGTCCATGTGCGGTTCAGCGTCCCGGGTGACCCTGAGACCGGGGCCAGGTTGAGGCGCAGCGTCTCACCGAGGCTGACTCCGAGTGCTATCACCCGGATACGGGTGCCCAGGCGGGTGGCCGCGAGGTTGGTGATGGTGGCGCCGAGTGTCTCCTTGCCGGAGATCCTGGCGCGTCCGGCCGGAGCGTACACGTGCTGAGTGAGCATGGCCCGGAAGGCCTCGGCGACGGGGAGCGGGCTGGCGTGCTCCAGGTGGTGATGGTCGAAAAACTGGTTGTAGTCCCCGACCTGCTCGATCACCAGTTGTGCCGGCCCCGCGCCGTGTTCGTCGAGGAACGGTGCGAGCAGTGCGTTCTGCCCCAGAGGTTCCACAGGGTGGAACAGGTCCCAGACCTCGTCCTCCGGGCGCTCGGCGAGCCACTTCGCGGCGGGCCGCAGCACGTCCCGACGGTCCACCCAGGCGGGCCACTGCGCGGCCGACTCCGGATACGTGCCCGAGGCGTAGCAGATGGCCAGTAGGAACTCGACGACCGCGACCTTCTCTCCCGGCGTGCCGCCTTCCAGATTCCGTACGTCGTCGGCCTGGTGGAACAACTCCACCAGACTCAGGTCGACGAGCCGATCATCGAGGGTCCGCACCGGGATGCAGGGGGAGTCCCGGGGATCCCACCGGGGCCGAACGCTCCGCTCAAGCGCCGCACTTGATCCAGGCATGCTCTGTCATTCGCTCTTGCTCCTCACGGTTGCCCGTTTTTACCGGACAAGACGCTAGCAGCCCGCGGTGCGCAAAACAGGCGATTCGCCGGATGGCCAAAGGGGTTGTATCCGGACGTCGTTGAGGATGTTCGCGGCGGCCGTAGCCGGAGCGTGTGACGGTGACGGCCGGGGGCGAGCGGTCATGCGCCGGCCGCCGCCGTGGCCCGGCGGTCACAGATACGCCGGGGACACCGCCGCGTTCGTCACCGGGTGCGGGCGGCCCGACCCGTCGGCCGGGACTTCGTAGAGGTCGGCGCCGAAGTCGCCCGGCAGCGCGTACGTCACGGTGGTGTCGTCCTTCCAGACCGCCTGGTCGTCCACGCTGCGGGTCTCGGCGAGCGGGTGGTCGGCGAGCGTGCTCAGGTCCAGGACGTGCAGGCGCCAGGGGGCGTCCGCGGGCAGGCCCATGTCGCGGCTCTTGTAGGCGATGCGGGTGCCGTCCGGGGAGAGCGAGGGGCACTCCACGTCGGTCCGGAGGGTGGTGAGCGTACGGTCCTCCAGGTCGCCCCTGACCAGGTACGTCAAGCCCTTCGTGGCGAGGGTCGCGTAGAAGTGCCGGTCGTCCGGGGCGAAGGTGACGCCCCAGAAGTTGACGTCCGCGGCCCGGTAGGGGCGGCCGTCCTTGCGTATCGTGAAGTCCTCCAGGCTCGGGATGAGTTTTCCGGTGCGGGTGTCGAGGATGGCGGCGCGGGTGGAGAAGTTCGTGCCCGCGTAGCTGTCGCCGCCCACGAAGACCGTCCAGGCGACCAGCCGGCCGCTGGGGGAGACGCGGGCGCGCGAGGGGATGCCCGGGATCGCGTAGTGCGCGGTCTCCTTCAGCCGCCGGTCGAGGATCGTGGCCCGGTAGGTGTCCTGGAGCGCCCCGTGCACCGCTTGGAGGCAGACTCCGGTGCCTGAAGCCGCGTAGAAACGCAGGCACTTGACTCCCGAGGCGGTGCGGGCTCCGGTGGGCGCCGTGACCGGGACGGTCGTCAGCTCGTCGCGGTGAGGGCCCCATGCCATGTTGCGGAAGATCATCCGGTGCTGGTCCGTGAGCGTGATCCGGCCTGCGGCGACGACCGGCCCGCCGGGCTTCGCCACGTCCAGGCGGTCGGACCTGGCCGAGGCGTGCAGCACGGAGGCGGTGGCGACGACCGCGAGCACGGTGACCGCGCAGAGGAGGACGAGGAGCCGGGAGCGCGGGCGCGTCATGCGGGAACCTTCACGGTCGGGCCGGTACGGAGTGCGAACGCGGCGCACACGGCGAGTGCGGCAGCCGCCGCGAGCAGGGCCGTGCGGTCGCCCCACGCGGTCCAGGCCGCGCCGAAGGCCAGCGAGCAGATGAACCGGGCGAAGGCCTGCCCGGTCTGGATCAGGGCGAGGCCTGAGGAGCGCAGCTCCTCGGGCACGCTCTGAGAAGCAGCCGCCATCAGGACCCCGTCCGTGGCCGCGTAGAAGGCGCCGTGCAGGACGAGCACCAGGTACGGGAGCGCCGTCCCGTGCCACGAGGAGAGCAGCAGGCCGTACGCGCCGAGCAGCGCGACGTGCCCGGCGAGGAACACCCGCCAGGGACCGACCCGGTCCGCGAGCCGGCCCAGGGGCAGGGCGAGCAGCAGGAAGGCGGCTGCGGTCCCGACCGGCATCAGGGCGAACCAGCGGTCGGGCACCCCGAGACGGTGCTGGAGCAGCAGGTAGACGAACGAGTCGCTCACGGTCGCGAGACCCAGCAGCAGCGCGCAGACGGCGATCCGCCGGACCGCGCGGTGCCGGAGCAGCGCGAACGCCGCGCGCAGGGTGGGCCGGGGGGCGGTGCCGGGGTGCCCGGCCGGATCATCCGTGACACGCGGGGCGCCGGTCTTGGAGGAGGCGAGCGGGGCGGCGTTCTTCGCGGGTACGAACAGCACCAGCACCAGCACGCCCACCGCCGCGACGCAGAAGCTCACGGTGAACACCGCGTCGTAGCCGTCGACCGTGGCGCGCAGGATCAGGAACGCGGCGAACGGACCGAGCAGGGCGCCCGCGGTGTCCATCGCGCGGTGGACACCGAAGGCGCGGCCACGGGTCTCAGGCGGCGACGAAAGGGAGATCATCGCGTCGCGCGGTGCGGTGCGCAGCCCCTTGCCGGTGCGGTCGGCCGCCAGGACGAGACCGATGGGCGTGAGGGTGTGGGCCATGAGGAGAAGGGGCTTGCAGAGCGCCGAGAGGCCGTAGCCGAAGACGGCGACGAGCTTGTGGCGCCCGCCTCCGCGGTCGGCGAAGTGACCGCCGACCAGACGGACCAGGGCGGAGAACCCGTTGTAGACACCGTCGAGCAGACCGAAGCCGAGGGGGCTCAGGCCGAGACCCGCCACCAGGTAGAGCGGCAGGACCGCGGTCACCATCTCGGAGGACACGTCGGTGATCAGACTGACCGTGCCGAGCGCCAGCACGGTGGGGGCGACCGCCACGCGCCGCCTGGCCGGCTGAGTGCCCGGCCCGGCGGCGCGTTCGGCGGACCCCGCACGAGTGGCGCGGCTGTCCGCTACATACATGTCAGGAGGTCCAGACTCCGGTGATGTCCTTGGCGGTCGCGGCGTTCCCCGCGTGCCCGAGGCCGTGCATGTCCTCCAGCGTGCGCAGGAGGTCGTAGTGGTTGTAGGTGGTGGCGGAGGTGGCGCCCGCGGTCACCTGCTGCCCGTAGAGGACCGTCGGGATGCGGTTGCCGCTGAGCCGGTTGTCCTCGTCGAAGGTGACGACGAGAAGGCTGTTGTGGGTCTTGGCCCAGGTCGCGTAGGCGCCGAGGTTGTTCTTCAGCCAGGTGTCACCGCTCGACACCGAGCAGTCGTGCATGTCACTGCACAGGTTCGGGACGACGAAGGAGACCTGCGGCAGCTTCGTGTAGTCGGTGGGGAACTGCGCGAACGTGTACGCGGACGAGGTCGGGACGTTGCTGAACCCGAACCACGGGTTGTGCTTGCGGGCGTAGTCGCCGCTGCTGCACATGGTCGAACCCTGGCTGGGCAGCGTCTCGTTGTAGCTGGCCCAGCTCTTGCCCGCGGCGATCAGCTCGGACGCGAGGTTGGCCTTGCTGGAGAAGCCGGGGGTGTAGCAGCTGTCGTCCGTGATGCCCTGGGTGGCTCCGGAGAACAGGGCGAAGTAGTTGGGCTGGCTGGGGTGCGTCTCGGCGTAGGAGGCGGTGAGGTTGGCGCCGCCGGTCTTCAGCGAGTTGATGTACGGGGCGCTCGACGAGCCGATGACCTGGCTGTAGCCGTGGTTCTCGAAGACCACGACGATCACGTGGTCGGGGGTGGGCACGCTGGCCGCGGCCTGCGCGGACGACGAGCCACCGATGCCGGTCCACAGGCCGACGGCGGCGACGGCGGTGAGGGTGAAAGCACAAGCGAGGGCGGCGCGACTGCGTCGGAACACGGATCTGCCGGGCACGGGTGGCCTCCGGTTGGGGAGTCGGGAGTGACAGGGGCGATGCAGGGTCGAGCATGCTCACGCCAAGGGTCGTCTGGTGCACCTCGCATCGCTGGGGTCATGAAGAGCGGGTGAACTGTGCGTTCCGGTGGGCTGGGGGCGCGTCCGGTGCGGTGGCCGTCCGGGCGCGGGATGCCCGGTCCGCACAGAACGGACCGGGCATCCCCGTCATGGCCCCGTCGCCCGCGTCACCGTCGTCGGGCGACGGTCCCGACCAGGTGGCGTGCCGTCGGACAGGGCCTCGTGGACCGGTGGCTCCACGGAGAACGGCCCGCGGATCACCGGCCGTTTCACGGCTGCGGGGTCGGGGGCGTCTGATCCGCTCCCGCGATCCGGAGGTTGTCCATGTGCTCCAGCGTGAAGCGCTCCCAGGTGGCGACGGATTCGGAGCGGGCGCGCACCATGCCCTGGTTGTCCCCGGTGTAGTTGTTCTCCACGGAGACGTACTTGCCGCTCGCCGTCGACTTCAGGGCGTAGTCCTGGCCACCCTGCGGGACCAGCGTGAACTGCTCCCATCCTGCCGGGGAGGCCGAACGGGCGCGCAGCATCCCCTCGGCGTCACCGGTGTAGTTGATCTCGGTGCCCACGAACAGGCCGTTGGCCTCGGAGCGGAGCTCCACAGAGGTGCCGGCGTCACGGGTGTGGAGGGTGAACTCCTCCCAGCCGCCCCTGGTGTCGTTGCGCGCCCGCAGCATGCCCTCGTTGCTGCCGGTGTAGTTGAGCTCGGTGGACACGTACTTGCTGTTCACACGGGACTTGAGCGACCAGCGGGCCACCCTGGCGGCGATCCAGTCCGTCACGTCGTCGAGACGGGTCTCGATGGCGGCGTGGCGGGTCGCTTCGGAGCCCAGGCAACCGCCTTGCCAAGAGCGGCTGTTGATCGCGACGAGGGTGTCGCCGTCCGCACCGGTGCGCACCGCGGGGCCACCCGCGTCGCCCAGGCAGACCGCCGCGCCGTCCACCGCGTCGATGTCCAGGTCCGGGCCGCTGGAAGCGGTGACCGTGAACGCGCCGCTGTGCGGCCTGCCCGGCACCCACTCGTCGGCGGTCCTGCCGTATCCGGAGACCGACAACTCCTCGCTCACTGCGGGAGCCTGGTTGCCGATCGCCACCGGAGTGACGTCCGAGACGGACGAGGCCAGCCTTGCGAGGACCAGGTCGCGGTCGGTCCGCGGGACCAGTTCAACGATGTCGCGGACCTCACCCGTCGTCGTACCCAGGTCCGCGCCCCCCACGACCGCCCTGGCCGGCACCGTCGGCGCGCCGACGGCGAGGGAGGCGTACTGGGAGGGGTCGTCGGTGAAGCAGCTGGCGGCCGTGACGATCCAACGCTTCTCGATCAGGGCGCCCGAGCAGGCGTGCCCGCCGTTCTCGGCGTCGCCCACCTCTATCTTCACCAGGTAAGGCCGCTGGCCCGCGGTGGCGTCGCCCACCACGGCCTGGGCCTGAGGGGCCCCGAGCGTGCCGACCCCGACCAGCGCCCCGGCGGCCCATGCGGCGTACTTCCTTGCTCTCTTCATTCAGTTCCTCGATCAATTGAAGGGGAGTGGAACAGTGCTACGGCCACGAGCCGGCTGCGAGGGAGGCGACACGATCCGCCGTGTCCGGCGACGCATTCCGATCCGTCATGTCCGACAACGCGTCCCCGCCGGACGTCCTGCCGGCCACCGCCCCACTGGCGGCCACGTGGGCCCCGGTGGTCGGCGGCGGCCCGGCGCCCGAGTCCTCCGTACCTTCGCCTCAGCCCCGGCCGCACCCTGAACCCATGACGGTCCGCACGCTCGATTTCGACCGAGATGAATCCACAGGACTCCTTTAATTCATCTCCGGTTCACCATTGTTCAATAAGGCGATGAATTCGGAGTCGGGTGTTCCGTCGTCCGGGCCGATGGTGCTGCCGCCCTTCTCGGAGATTCTTTGGCGACGTCATGGAATCTCAACCGGAGAGCGTTTGTCCACCGGGTAGTGGTGGTCGCTTTCGTGAATCGCTCCGGGAACGGGGCTCGGGTGGAACCGTGATGCCCTTATTCATCCCTCCGGCGTGCGGCCGGGTTGGCTGCGCGTCACATATGACCGCAGTGCCTGGTTGCGGTGAAAATGGATCCTGCGCCATTTCTCTGGCGCCGGTAACGGAATCCGGGGTCTTGTGGGGCGAGTGGGCCGGTCGCCCGCACGGCTTCGCCCATCCGGTCGTCGATGCGGGTCCATCGACGCGTGAAGCGCCTTTTGGCCACTGGGTGAGCGGTCGTGGCGGTGCACCCCGGCGGGCGGGGCGGTGGAGACGGTGCGTATCGGTGAGCTGTTCGGAGCGCCCGACTCCCTCTGGCGTGATGCTCGTCACATGGTGATGTACCCGACGTTCCGTCATCTGCCCCGTTTTGCGTGATGGACGGTTCCGGGAAATGGATGTTTCATGATCCGGTGCGCAATATCTGGGCGCGCCCGGCTGTCCGTGGTGCAGGAAACTAAGAGGGGGCGACTGGGGGCGACATGGTGGAGGCCGCGTCTTTCTGGGGGTGCGCGCGGAGTGGAGTCGGGTGGAAGTCGGTGAAGCGCTCCGCCCTCGCTCGTCCGGGAATTCCTTGCCGCGGATTCCGAGTGCCGCTCCTTTCCGAATCGCCGGCTCCCGGGCCTCCGGTGCGACGGTCCGTCGCCAAGCCGTGAAGCCGTGAAGCCGCGAAGCCGTCAGGCCGCGAAGCCGTCAGGCCGCGAAGCCGTCAGGCCGTGAAGTCGCTGCGTCGCGAACCCCGGGAAGCCGTCAGGGCGCGCCCAGCCGTCGGCGCCGCTCGCGGTGCGGGGCTCTCCGGCGGGTGACGGTCCGCCGCGATGATCGCAGCGGTCTCTTCCTGCCCATCGACCATCGGTGATCTCCGTGCCATCCTGGGCCTTCAACTCCCCGGTGTCTCGGTACCGGTGGTGGCCACGGTGGTTGACAACGATGTCAGGAGAGTGGGATGACCGACCGCACCGCGAACGCCGGCAGACGCGCGCTCCTCACCCGGGGCGCAGGGGCCGTGGCGGGCGGCGCGTTGCTGGGGACGCTGACCGCCACGCGGGCGGAGGCCGCCGACCGGGCCGAC
>NZ_JBSFVR010000187.1:0-14160 GCF_053592415.1 Streptomyces sp. NPDC002690
CTTGAGCATCCAGTCCATGTTTCCCCGCTGCTGGATCACTTGAGGTCTCCCTTGTCCCACGCAGAACGGACGGCCCGGCCCCCGCCGGTTCGTGTGCGCGAGCGCCTGCCGGCGGCTCCGGGATTGTTCAGCCCCGGGACGCCGCGACGCCGAAGCCGTCCATGTAGTCCCGGACGCGGACGATCAGGCCGTCCCGCACGTGCAGGATCAGGAGCCCGGGGACGGTGAAGGTGAGGTCCCGGGCGGGCAGCGAACCCACCACCACGTGCTCGGCGATGATCACACCCGGGTCGCCGGTCTCGTGCACGGTGACGTCGCGGAGCTCCGTGACCTCGGCGGGACTCGCGCCCCAGGCCGCCCGGTAACCGGCGCGGACCTCCTCGCGCCCCTCGAAGCGGGCGGGGAGACCGGGGCTGGTGAACGGGAACTCGTGCACCGCGTCGACCGCGTAGAGATCCGCCAGATCGTCGGCGGACATCGACAGCATCGCCCGGTGGTACCGCTCCAGCACCGCGCGAGGGGTGGACGTCGCAGGGGTCCCGGGGGTCGGTCCGGTCACGGCGATCACTCCGTTCGGGCGACCGCGAAGGCGGACGCACAGGCAGCTGGGAAGGCGGCCGCGGTGGCGAACGCGCCGCCATGGAGGGTTGGTCGGCTCTCCGGTGCGGGCGTGCTGCCCGGGCCGGTACGTCTTCTTATCACCGCTCCCGGCCGGCGTAGGCCACCGGGTCGGCCAGTACGTCCTGCATCACCAGGGCCGCCGCGCCCCGGGCGGCGTCCCCCGCCACCGACGACGCCCGGAGCCTGCCGCTGCCCGGCGACCAGAGGCCGGATACCACCCGGCCGGTCAGCTCCTCGTCGGCGGGCCCCGAGAGCCACGGCATCAGGCCGCGGTAGATCCCGCCGAGCACCACCGCGTCCGGGTCGATCAGGTTCACCGCGCCCGACAGGACACGGCCCAGCATCCGGCCCGCCTCGCCGACCGCCCCTTCGGCGCGCGCGTCGCCGGATCGCACCCTGCGCTCCAGCTCGACCACCGCCGCACCGCCCCCGGCCCCTTCTATGCCCGCAGCCCGCAGCAGCGCCGCCTGGCCCGCGTACTGCTCCAGACAGCCGCGCGAGCCGCACCGGCACTCGGGGCCCGCCGGGTCGACCACGACGTGGCCGATCTCCCCGGCGAAGCCGTGCGCGCCGCGCAGCAGCTCGCCACCGATCACCAGGGCGCCGCCGACACCGATCTCGCCCGTCAGATAGAGGAAGCTGCGCACATCGCCGAGACCGCCGAACCACAGCTCGGCGAGCGCCGCCAGGTTGGCCTCGTTCTCGGAGCTGACGGGCAGCGGGCCGAGACCCGGGTTCAGTACGGCGAGTGCCTCGGCGAAGAGGCGCTCCGCCGGGACACGGTTCCAGCCGAGGTTGGGGGCCTGACGCACGGCACCGCCGGAGACGAGGCCCGGCAGGGCGAGCGCGGCGCCCACCGGGTGGAGTTCCTGCTCGCGGGCCGCGTCCAGGGTCCGCGCGGTGATCCGAGCGGCACGGACCAGGACCTCCTCGGGCGGCTCTCCCCGGTTGTCCAGGTGCTCGGTCTGCCGCACCCGCCCGGTCCCCGCCAGGTCGACGACGCACACCGAGACGTAGTCGATGTTGACCTCCACGCCGATGCCCGCCGGCCCGGTACGGGCGACCTTGAGCGCGGTGCCGGGGCGCCCCGCCTGCCCGCTGAAGGTCTTGCCGGACTCGGTGAGGAAACCGGTTTCCAGCAACTGCTCGACCAGCGAGGAGACCGCCGCGCGCGTGAGCCCCACCCGGGCCGCCACACCGGCACGGGTCGCCTCGCCGGTCTCGTCCTCGTCGCGGACGGCGCGGAGCACGAGACTGAGGTTGTGCCTGCGGACGGTGTCCTTGTCGGCCTTGGGGCCCAGCTGCGTGAGGTGATTCTTCATATCGCCACCGAGCCTATGTGACGGCAGGTGCGACGGGACCGGGAGAGGGGAGGAACCGCGCATTCCGAACGTGTTCTCCTCCCGTCCCCGTCCCCGTCCCAGCTCCCGGTTCCCCGCGCCCCGCGCCCCGCGCCTGGCCGTCGTCAGGGCGTCGCGCCGCGCTCACGGAGCATGTCCGCCATGAGGGCGATCTCCGAGCGCTGCCCGCGCACCATGCCCGCGGCCAGGTTTCTGATCGCCTCGGTGGTGGCCGAGCCGGCCGCCGCCTGCGCCATCTGTGCCCCCGCGGTGTGGTGAGCCGTCATGAGCCGCAGATAGAGGACCTCGGCCTCCTCGCCCTTCGCCGCACGAAGCGCGTCCAACTGCGTGTCGGTGGCCATACCGGGCATCAGCGCGCCGTCGTGCGGGGTGACCGTGTGACCCATCCACCGCATCGGCGGGACGGCCGAACTCTTGGGCAGCTCCCACATCTCCAGCCAACCCAGCATCATGCCGCGCTGGTTGGCCTGCGTGTTGATGATGTCGTAGGCCAGCCGGCGCACGTCCTCGTCGTCCGTACGGTCGCGCACGACGAACGACATCTCGACGGCCTGCTGGTGGTGTACGGACATGTCCCGGGCGAAGCCCGCGTCCACCGAACCGTCCTCCGGCGCCGACCGCCCGGCCTGGGAGGCGGAGCCGGAGGAGGAAGCGGAGGACGGCTGTACGACCATCAGCGCCACCAGCCCCAGGGCGAGCAGCAGCACGGCGACGCCCGCCACCGCCAGCCGCCGTGACCCGGCCGCGCGGCCGGCGCTCGTCACTTCGCGATCCCGCCGGTGCAGGCGGCACCCGGCTCCGGCGTCTGCGCGCCCTGCACGTACTTGGTGAAGAACTGCGCGACCCGCGGGTCCGAAGCGCTCGTCACGGTGACCTGCTTGCCCCAGGCGCTCAGGATCAACGGGTCCGCCTGGTCCTCCAACGGGCTCATCAGGGAGTACGGGGTGGCCTCGACCCGCTCGGTGAGCGCCTTCACGTCTGCCGCCGCGGCCTTGCTGTTGTAGGTGACCCATACCGCGCCGTGCTCCATGGAGTGGACGGCGTTCTCCTTCGGTATCGCCTCGGTGTACACGTCGGCGTCGCAGTTCATCCAGACCGGATTGTGGTCGCCGCCCACCGGCGGGTTCATCGGGTAGGAGACCGGAGTCTCGACATGGTTCTGGGTCAGCTTGTCCCAGCTGCGCTCGCCCGTGATGGCGTCGGTCTTCGCCTTCGCCTCGGCCTTGTCCTTGTCGTCCGCCTTCGTCATCAGGTAGCCGCCGCCGACGACCAGGGCGGCGACGACCACGACGGCGGCCGAGATGGTGAAGATCCTGACGCGGCGCTCGCGGCCGCGCTCCTTGCGCCGTGCTTCCTCCAGCTTGGCGCGGCGCGCGGAGGAGGGGGAGTCCTGGTTCTGGGTGGAAGTCATGGGAACGTCCTCGGAATTCGGCATCGACGGAAAAGTGCGCAGGGGCGGTGCCCCTGGGGGGCTTCATCAGCCTTCTGGCGGACCGGGTGCGACGCCCCTCGAACAGGGACTCTGGTCCGGCTCACGGTGGCGGGGGCCGGACAGCTTTCACGTCCGCCGGATCCGGGGGTGAACGCGGTCGGCGGCCTGCGGTCCGAGGGAGCACGGAGGAGCCGGCCCGGCGGAACCGTGACAGCACGGACCTCGCTCCACGGACCCACCTCGGGAAGGCACTTGACCGGCAGACCGGTGACGGACGGAGGGGACGCGGTTCGCCCCTTCGCGGACGCGGCGTCCGCCGGTACGTCCTCCCGCGCCCTCGGCCTGGTCATCGCCGCCACTGAATAGGTGTGTGAAGTTTCAAAAATGTGCCTGAAGCCCTGTCGCGGGATAGTGTGCCTCGGTGACCACGACCTCGAACATACCTGCGGGTTGGTTCCCTGATCCGCACGGAGCCGCGGAGCTGCTCCGCTACTGGGACGGTTCCCAGTGGACCGAGCACACCCACCCCGCCGCGGGCGCCCAGCCCACGGCCCCGGCCGGCACTCCGCAGGCCGCCGCCGTGCAGGCCCCGGCCCCTCAGGCGGCCGTGCCCCAGCAGCAGAAGGCGCCCGCCCAGCCCGGCCAGATCAGCGCCGGAACGCTCTTCAATCAGCAGGTCCTGGTGGTGAACCAGAAGGCCAAGCTGATCGAGGTGACGAACGAGTACCGCGTCTTCGACGAGCAGGGCGCGACGCTCGGCTCGGTCGTGCAGGTCGGGCAGGGCGCGTTCCGCAAGCTGGTGCGCCTCCTCACCAGCTGGGACCAGTACCTGACGCACCGCCTGGAGATCCGGGACGCCTACGGTCAGCCCCAGTTGCTGCTGACCCGCCCCGCCAAGTTCATCAAGTCGCGGGTGATCGTCCAGCGTCCCGACGGCCAGCCGGTCGGCGAGATCGTCCAGCAGAACGCGTTCGGCAAGATCAACTTCGCGATCATGGTGGACGGTCAGAAGATCGGTGCCATCAAGGCCGAGAACTGGCGCGCCTGGAACTTCGCGATCGTCGACCAGAACGACGCCGAGATCGCCCGGATCACCAAGACCTGGGAAGGGCTCGCCAAGACGCTCTTCACCACGGCGGACAACTACGTCCTCCAGATCCACTACCAGCTGCCCGAGCCGATGCTGAGCCTCGTCATCGCGACGGCTCTCACGGTGGACACCGCCCTCAAGCAGGACTCGCGCGGACTCGGCTGAGTCACGCCCTTGCCGACGCCGGTGCTCCGTACGCGCGACGCGTACGGAGCACCGGCGTTTTTCGCCGGACCGATTGTCCGCCGGACCGATTGTTCCGGGGACGGAAGCGGACCCGGCTTGTGGCGGACCGGCCGGGGCGCTCAGCCCTCCGCCTCGCCCCTCGACTCCGCCTCCATCTCCGCGAGCACCCTCCCGGCGACCCGGTACGCCGCGTTCGCCGCGGGCACCCCGCAGTACACCCCGGTCTGGAGCAGCGCGGCACCGATCTCTTCGGGGGTGAGCCCGTTGCGGACCGCGGCGCGGACGTGCAGGGCCAGTTCGTCCAGGTGGCCGTGGGCCACGAGGGCGGTGAGGGTGATGAGGCTGCGTTCCCGGCGGGGGAGCGTGGGGTCGGTCCAGATCTCACCCCAGGCGTAGCGGGTGATGAAGTCCTGGAACCGTGAGGTGAACGGCGTGGTGGCCGCCCGTGCCCGGTCCACGTGCGCGTCGCCGAGTACCTCCCGCCGCACCGCGAGTCCGCGCGACCAGGACCCTCCGGCGTCCGGGACCTCGGCCGCGAAGTGCGCCCGCAGGGCCCGTACCAGCGGCTCGGGGCGTTCGGCGGGCGCCAGGTGGGAGGCGCCCGGCAGCTCCAGCAGGGTCGCGCCGGGAACGGCGTCCGCGATCTCCCGCGCGTGCGCCGGCGGCGTCGCGGGGTCCTCGCGTCCCGCCAGGACCAGGGTGGGCACGCCGATCGAGGGGAGCAGCGGGCGCACGTCGTACGAGGCGAGGGCGTCGCAGCACGCCGCGTAGGCCCCCGGATCGGCGGCGCGCAGATCGTCCAGCAGAGCCGGCACGGTGAACCCCGGGGTGAACCAGCGCGCCTGTGCGCCCTCGGCCACCGGCCCGGTGCCCGACGCGCGTACCCGTGCAGCCCGGTCCCGCCAGAGTTCCGGTTCGCCGAAGCGCGCGGACGAGCAGACGACCGCCAGGCGGTCGATCCGGCCGGGGTGGTGGATCGCCAGCCAGAGGCCGACCGCGCCGCCCAGGGAGACGCCCGCGTACGAGAAACGGGCCAGCGCGAGCGCGTCGGCGAGGGACAGGACCAGGCGGCCGAGATCGGCGACGGTCGCCCCGGGGCCGATCAGAGCGGCCGGCGAGCCACCGTGTCCCGGCAGGTCCCAGCGGACCACCCGGTGCATCGCCGAGAGGCCGGGGACGACCGCGTCCCAGAGCGCCGTGGACGTACCGAGCGACGGACCGAGCAGCAACGGTGGCGCACCCGCAGTCCCGTCCTCGCGGAAGTGCGGTACGGGGTTGGAGTGTTCGTTCATCGACGCTCCAGGGCGCGGTCGGTGAGCAGGCCTGCGGAGCCGGTGCAGCGCGCGGGATCGCCGAGGGCGTCGAGGTCGACCCCCGAGAACGCGGCTTCCGGCGCCAGGACTTCGGTGAGCGGCAGCCGCTGCTCGCGGGCGGTGATGGCGGCCCGCGCCACCAGTGCGCCGGCCTCCGCGCGGCCGATCCGGTCCGCCGCCACCGAGGCCAGCCGCTCGGAGACGATCAGCCCGTCGGTCAGGCCGAGGTGTTCACGCATGACGTCCGCGAACACGCGCAGACCTTCGACGAGTTCGACGGCGTCCCGGGCCGATCCGCCGACCAGCCGGAGCAGATCGCGCAGCGGCTCCCACTCCGCGTGCCAGGCGCCGGCGGGGCGTTCGTCCTCGGCGGCGAGCGAGCCGTACAGCGTGGCCGCCAGCGCCGGGGCGCGGCGGCCGGCCGAGGCGATCAGCGTGGCGCGGACCGGATTCGCCTTGTGCGGCATCGCGGAGGACCCGCCGCCCGTCCCCTCGGTCACCTCGCCGATCTCGGTGCGGGCCAGATTCAGCACGTCCGCGGCCGTCTTGCCGAGCGCGCCCGCGGTGAAGGCCAGGGCGCCGGCGAGGTCGGCGACCGGGGTACGGAGCGAGTGCCAGGGCAACGTGGGTTCCGCGAGACCGAGTTCGGCCGCGTACGCCGACACGACCGCCAACGCGACGGCCGGGTCCTCCGCGTCGCCGCCCTGGGGGCCGAGGGCGGCCAAGGTGCCTGCCGCACCACCGAGTTGGGCCGGCAGAGACGCCCGTACCGCGGCCGTCCGGTCCCGGGCGTCGAGCAGCAGCGCACGCCATCCGGCGGCCTTCAGGCCGAAGGTCGTCGGCACCGCGTGCTGGGTGAGCGTCCGGCCCGGCATCGGGGTGTCGCGGTGTCCGGCGGCGAGCGCGCCCAGCAGCGAAGCGGTGCGCCCGAGGTCGGCCAGGACGAGGGCCAGGGTACGCGAGGCCACCAGCATCGCGGCCGTGTCCATGATGTCCTGGCTGGTCGCGCCGCGGTGGACGTGGTCACGCAGCTGCGGGGCCACCCGTGCGCGCAGATCGGCCACCAGCGGGATCACCGGGTTGCCGCCGGAGCGGGCCCGCAGTGCGAGATCCCGCAGGTCGAAGCCGGCGGGGTCGGCGGCCCGGGTCACCGCGTGCCCCGCCTCGGCGGGGGCGAGCCCGCAGGAAACCTGGGCCCGGGTGAGGGCCGCCTCGGCGTCGAGCAGCGCTCGCAGGAAGGCCGCGTCGCCGGTGGCGGTCTCGGCCGGGGACCCTGCCCGCCCGGGAGCGAGCAGACCCGTGTCGTCGCCGTACACCGGCGGCGGGCCTCCGGCAGGGGCCGTGCCGTTCTCGTGCATCAGGAGAACTCCAGGAAGACCGTTTCGCCCTCGCCCTGAAGGCGGATGTCGAAACGGTACGTACGGTGGCCCGCGGGTGTCGCGATCAGCGTGGCGCGGCGCTGCTCGTCCAGCGACTTCAGCAGCGGATCGTCCTCGGGTGCCGCTCCCCGTCCGTCCGGCAGGTAGATCCGGGTGTACAGGTGGTGGACGAGGCCGCGCGCGAAGACCACGACGCTGAGATAGGGGACGCCGCCCGGCGGCAGCGTCCGCAGGGACCACTGACCGTCCGCGTCCGTGCAGACCCGGCCGAAGCCGGTGAAGTCCACCCCGTTGCGGCCCGCGTTGCGCCCCGTCACGGGATCGCGGCGCATCGAACCCGGTAGCCCGGTGCGCGATCCGTCCGGGGCGGGCTGCCAGGTCTCGACGACGGCGTCGGGCACGGGGTCCCCGGCGCCGTCGAGCACCAGACCGCGCACCGTGATGGTGTCGGGATGCCCGGCCGGGGCGATGTCACCGCCGTCGGGCAGCGGCAGCGCGAACCCGTAGAACGGGCCGATGGTCTGGGGCGGTGTCGGTGCGTGCTTCATCGGTCGCGGCCTTCCTCGATCCAGGTGGCGGACGGGCCGTCCAGGACGATGTCCCAGCGGTAGCCCAGGGACCACTCGGGCACGGACAGCCCGTGGTCGTAGACCGAGACGAGTCGCGCGCGGGCGGCGGCGTCCGTGACGGACCGCAGGACCGGGTCGTGGGCGAAGAGCGGATCGCCCGGGAAGTACATCTGGGTGACCAGCCGCTGCGTGAACGCCGTGCCGAAGAGGGAGAAGTGGATGTGCGCCGGGCGCCACGCGTTGGTGTGGTTGCGCCACGGGTACGCCCCCGGCTTGATCGTGGTGAACGCGTAGGCACCCTCGTCGTCGGTCAGGCAGCGCCCGAAGCCGGTGAAGGAGGGGTCGAGCGGCGCCGGATGGTCGTCGAGCTGATGGGCGTACCGCCCCGAGGCGTTGGCCTGCCAGACCTCGATCAGCTGACCGCGTACGGGACGCCCGTCCCGGTCGAGCAACCTTCCGCTGACGGTGATCCGTTCGCCCAGCGGCTCACCGTGGTGCTGTCGCGTCAGATCGCTGTCCAGCGCGGTGACGTCGCTGACACCGAAGGCGGGCCCGGACAGCTCGACGGCCTCCGGATCGCGGACGGGTATCAACGACCGGTGCGGATGGCGCAGACGACTGCTCCGGTACGGCGGGTAGTCGCGCGGCGGGTGGTGCCCGACGCGATCCGCGACCTCGGCCAGATCCATCGCCCGATCGATCGCGGACTGGTCCAGGCCGTCGGGCAGGGGTGTGGAAACCATGGTGACTCCGGGGGTCGGCTCGCAGGTGCTGCTCGCGTTCGCCGCGTGGATCGGCCGCGCGGATTCGTGGTTCGGATTTAGTCAGTGCACGGAGTAGTTTCTGACGACTCCGGAGCTAACCAGGAGAGTTGGAGGTGGTCAATACCCTCAGTACACTGTTCTTTCTCCGGCGGTCGATACGGTTGCCACCGATGAACTGGAAGGGCGGGCCGTGTCCGCGGTCGATCTGAGCACTCATCCGGGCCATCTGGCCCGGCGCTTCCAGCAGGCGCACCACCTGCTCTGGACCACGATGGTCTCCGAGGAGACCACCTCACCGCAGTTCGCCCTCCTCAACACGCTGCTGGCCGAGCCCGGGCTCGACCAGCGCACCGCCGGGGAGCGGATCGGTCTGGACCGCTCGACCATCGCCGACCTGGTCACCCGGCTGCTGGGACGGGGCCTGCTGGACAAGGTCCGCGATCCGCGGGACGGCAGACGGTCCGTGCTGCGCCTCACCGAGTCGGGTACCCGCGTCCACCGCAAGGTGGCACTGCGGGCCGCCCGGATGAACCAGGTCTTCCTCGGCCCGCTCTCCGCCGACGAGCAGGGCATTTTCCTCGATCTGCTCCGCAGGGTCTCGGACGCGGCCGAGACCCTGCGCACCCCGACGGACCCACCCCCGGCCCCGGCGCCGCTCCCCGCCCCGGCCTACGGAACGGCTTCCGGTACCGCGAGCGGGTGACCGGGCGCCGGTCGACAATGGCGGGGCGGCCGGGCGACCTCGCCAGGCCGCCACCGGTCCACCGGCAGCACCGGTGTCAGTCGGGAAGGAGGGTGTGGCATGCGCACCCGTCCGCCACGAACCTTCCTGGACACACCCGGGGCCGGTCTCCGGTCCGGTGCGGGAAGTCCCGGGCCCGGGGGAGCGGCGGCGTGATCGCGGGGCCGGAGCGGGCCGCGTTCTGGCGCAGATCCGTCCGTGTCACCGCGGCCGCGAGCGCCGGCTTCTATCCCCTGCTGCACGCCGCCGGACTTCCGGTCGCCGCGCTGTACGCGCTCTTCGCACCCATCGCCATGGGCATGCTCTCCGCCGTGCCCGGCTCGGGCCGTCAGCAGGCGTCCGTCACGTTGCGGGTCGTTCCTCCGGCCCTGGTGGCGGTGACCCTGGGAACACTGCTCGCGGTGAACACCTGGGCGGCCGTCGGCGGCATGCTCGTCGTCGGTTTCGTCCTGGCGTTCGCGGCCGTGGCCGGACCGCGCGCGGCCGGTGCGGGACCCGGCCTCCAGCTCTTCTACATCCTGGCCTGCTTCCCTCCCTACGCGCCCGACACGCTTCTGGAGCGGGTGGCCGGGCTGAGCCTCGGCCTGCTGCTGCTCGCGGCCTGCGAGATCCTGCTGCCCGACCCGGCGGCCCCCTCCTACCGGGAACGGCTGGCCGCCGGGCTCCGTACCGCGGCACACGAGGCCCGCGCCGGGAAGACGCCGCCCGAGCGGCTGCGCGAGGCCGGAGCGACGATGCGGCTGTCGCACGTTCCGCCCGCTGAACGCCCCGCCGGAGCGGGCCGCACCGACCGGGCGCTGGAGCAGACCGGCCGCGCCGTACGCCGCCTCCTCGGCCAGCTGGCCTCCCTCGCCGAGGCGCATCCGGGAGAGCGTGATCCGGCGTCCGCGACCCTCCTGGTCCGCGTCGGAGAGCTGTGCGAAGCGTGTGCGAGCGCCCTGCGCACGGGGAGCCGCGCACCGGCGCCGGACACCCTGGAACACGCGATGCGGAACTTCCAGGCAGACCGCGTCCGCCTGGCCGCCGGACCACCGGACGCCGCCTTGTCGCGGCCGGCCGACCAGACCCCCCAGGCCGTCCAGCCGCTCCCGACCGCCCTGCTCCGCAGGCAGTCCCGGGTGCTGGCGCTGGCCGAATCCGCCCGCGTCGCGGGGGTCGCGCTGAGCATCGCGCTCAACGGCGCGCCGACCCGCGCTCCCGTCCCGCGGGCGATGTTCTGGTACGCCGAGCCGGCCGCACCCCGCCTGTGGGCCCGGCGGGTCCTCGGCAACGTGACCCTCCGCTCGGTGCTCTTCCAGAACGCCGTGCGGACCGCGCTGGGCCTCGCGGCGGCGCGGCTGGTGGCCGGCTCCCTCGATCTGGCCCACGGGTTCTGGGTCCTGCTGGTCGTGCTGACCCTCGGACGCTCCACGGTGGTGGCCACCTGGCAGGCGGTCCGCCGAGCGGTGGCCGGAAACGCCGCCGGGGCCGTGGTGGCGGGCGCGCTGCTGATCGGGATCGGCCCGTTCACCGACGCGTACGCGGTGCTGCTCGCCCCGCTGATGCTGCTGGCCTTCTTCGGCGGGCCGATGCTGGGGATCGCCTGCACCCAGGGGGCCTTCACGCTGGTCGTGGCCACCGCGTTCGCCCAGATCTCGCCGGTCAGCTGGCGCCTCTCGGAGGTGCGGATGATCGACGTCGTCACCGGCAGCGTGATCGGTCTCCTCTGCGGGCTGCTGGCCTGGCCCGCCGGCGCCGGGCACGAGGTCCGGCGGGCCATGGCCGGACTGCTGCGCTCCTGCGGCGCGCTGGTGCCCGGTACGGCGGAGATCCTGCTGACCTCGCCGCCGGGAGGGCGGGCCGTCCCCGGCACCCTGCTGACCCTGCACCGGATGCGCCTGGCCGAGGCCGCGTACGCGCAGTACCGCGCCGAGGCGGCGACCCGGCCGGCGGCGTCGGAGGATTCCGGGGCCGACTGGCACGCCGTGCTCGTCGCGGCCGACGACATGCTGTGGGGTGCTCACCGGCTGCCGCTTTTCGGCCTCCGTCCGGCTGCCCCGGCCCCGCCGGACGCCTGGACCCGGCAGAGCGCCGCCGCGCTGGAGGAGGCGGCCGGACGCATCGCCGCACGGCTGGTGACACGAGGGCCCACCGCCGGACCGCACGGGGCGGAGCTCCCGGGCGGAAGGCCGTCGGCCCCGCTCTCGGTCGACCTGGAGGTGTGGATCACGAGCCTGGGCCGCCAGCTCGCCGGCATCGAGGCCGCACTCGACCCACCGGAGCCGGAGCCGAGACCGGAACCACCGGAACCGAGACCGGAACCGCCTGAGCCGGAGCCGGCGCCGAAACGACCGGAACCACCAGCGGACGAGTCGCCCTGACCGGCCCCAGCCGGACATATCTTTTACAGGTGTAATACCTGTTAAAGTAAATGGGTGAGTGAGACAACGACCCCTCCCCGGCGCCCATCCGTCCGCAGGCTTCCCCTGAAGGCGGCCCTCCGCCTCAACCACCCCTCGGACACCTGGTTCAAGCCGGCGCTGAGCGTGGTCGTCGCGTCCCTCGTACCGAATCTGCTGCTCTTCGCCGTCGACCGGCTGGACCTCGTGATGTACACGATGGCCGGATCGCTCTGCGCCCTGTACGGGCACGCCCTTCCGTACGCCCGCCGCGCCGGGACCGTCGCGCGCGTGGTGGTGGGCATGACCGCCGGGCTGGCCGTGTCGCTGCTCGCGGGCTCGCTCACCGACTCCACCCCGATCCTCATCGCCGTCGGCGCACTGCTCGCCGCCACCCAGAAGGCGCTCTGCGACGCGTCACGCATCGGGCCGCCCGGACACGTGATCTTCACCTTCGTCACCTCCGCGGCCCTCTTCGCGCCCCAGCACCTCGGCCAGATACCCGGCCATCTCGCGCTCACCCTCGCCGCCGGCGCCTTCTCCTGGTGCGTCACCGTGGGACCCGCCCTGCTGCGCCGCGAAGGACCCGAACGCCGTGCCACCGCGCGGGCCCTGGACGCTGCCGCCGCCTGCGTCGCCGATCCCGGCCCCCGCACCCGGGGTGCCGCCGCCGCGGCGGTGCACGGAGCCTGGCAGACCCTGCTCGCCTCCGGGCGGGCCACGCCCGCTCGCCGGGCGCTCGAACGCCTCGTCGTGCACGCCGAGGCCGCGCTCGCCGAAAGCTCCCCGGACGGCCACCGCGCCGCCGCCGACCCCGCGCGGCTGCGCGAGTGGGCCGCGCAGACCCGGGCCCGCGGACCCGTCCCGACGCCGCCGGCCGCCCCCGGCACCACCGCCGAGCTCTACGGCATCGACGCCGAACGCGCCCGCCACGGGGCCCGTACGAACAGGGGCGAGCTGCTGCGCCGCCTCGGCCCCGGCTCCCACGTGCTGCCCATCGCCGTCCGCACCCTCATCGGCTGCGCCCTCGCGGGGTACGCCTGCGAGGCGCTCGGAGTCGGCCGCCCCTACTGGGCCATCGTCACCGCTGCCTCCCTCTACCAGGCCAACGTCACCCTCTCCTGGAACCGGGCCCTCCAGCGGACGCTGGGCAATCTGCTCGGCGTGCTCGTCTTCGCCGCGGTCCTCCCGCTCACCCGGGTGAGCCCGCTGCTGCTGATCGTCTGCGTCCTCTGCTTCAACTTCGCCGCCGAGGCCCTCATCACCCGCAACTACTGGCTCGGCTCGGTCGCGGTCACCCCGATGGCGCTCCTGGTCATCGAGTTCGGCGGCACCCACCCCGCCGGAGAACTCATCGGCGACCGGGTCATCGACACCGTGGTCGGAGCGGCCGTCGGGTTCCTCGCCGCCGTACTGGTCACCAACCGCCGGGCCACCGGCCGGGTCGAACGGGCACTGGAGTCCACCGAGCGGGCCCGCGCCCACGCGGTACGCGTCCTCGCCGACGACACCGCGGGCCCCGCCGCGCTCGACGCGTCCCGCCGCGCGCTCACCGCCTCCCTGGTCGAGCTGCGCGAGGCGGGCGACACCGCCGCGGGGGAGTGGTGGCAGCGCGCCCTGCCGGAAGAGGACCTCCTCGCCGCCGAGCGGGCCGGACACCGTACGCTCGCCGCGACGGCACAACGGCAGGGACTCATCTCCCTCGCCCCGGAGAACGGAACGGTGTGAGCGACGACATCGTGGCCTCGGTGGTCCGGCAGTGGCAGGCGGTGAGCCCCGGTCTCGACACCGGGCCCATGGAGCTGATCGGCCGGATCAACCGCTGCGCGGCACTCCTCCAGCAGGCCGAGGACGCCCCGCTGCGCGCCGCCGGACTCAACCGCGCGGAGTTCGACCTGCTCGGCGCGGTGCGCCGGACCGGCCGTGAACTCACCCCCGGCGAACTCGCCCGGGAGACGTTCTCCTCCGGGGCCGCCGTGACCAAACGGCTGCGCGCCCTCCAGGAACGCGGCCTCGTCGAGCGCCGGGGCGACGACCGGGACCGCAGGGTCGCCCTCGTCCGGCTCACCGAGGAGGGGCGCGCCCTCGTCGACCGGCTGCTGCCCCAGCAACTCGCCTACGAACGCACGGTCCTGGCCGGGCTGGACGAGCCGGCCCGCGACCGCCTCAGTGCCCAGCTCAGCGAGCTGCTGGTGCAGTTGGAAGGCCGCATCGGCGGCGCCGGGCGCTGAGCCAGGGCCCAGGCGCGGTACATCCGCGTCACGCCCATGAAGGCCCGCCGAGTGGTGGACCTCATCCGTGGCATGGATGCCACGGAGGCTCAGG
>NZ_JBSFVR010000188.1:0-14068 GCF_053592415.1 Streptomyces sp. NPDC002690
ACCACGGCCGCCATGCCCGCGGCGGCGGCGGCGTGCAGCAGCGGGCCGGCCGCCGGGGGCCGGACCCCGACCGCGAGGAGTACCGCGCCCGGGGCGTGCGGCAGTGCCGCGTCGGCGTCGTACAGCAGGATCTCGCCGACCCGCCCCCCGAGCCCGGCGGGGGCGGCGACGGCCCGTACGGACGAGCCTCCGAGCACGTCGAGCAGATCACCGAGGGTGGGGGCGTCCATGGGGCCTCTCGATTCACGGGTCCGGTTCACGGGGCGCGGCGGACCGGCCGCCCGGGGGAAGCGGGTCATGGACCGGCCGCCAGGAGGAAGCGGGTCATGGACCGGCCGCCCGGAGGAAGCGGGGCATCACCGGACGCATCACTCCCCCACCTTTGGCCGATCGCAACACGACTTTAGGGCTCGCTTGTCCCTATGGACAACCAGTTCCGGGAGCGGCCCGCAGAAACTCGAACCATGACAGCAACACCCTCAGTACGCGAACGGGCGGCGGCAGCCGCGCTCACGGCCGGCGTCACCGTCCGCACCGTGCACGACGTGGCCGGCATCGCGGCCGTCGCCGACTTCTTCAGCGACGTGTGGCAGACCCCGCGCAGCACCCCGCCCTACCCCGCCGAGGTGCTGCACAGCCTGGTGCACGCGGGAGGCGCCGTGCACGCCGCGTACACCGGGCGGGGCGCCGGGCGTGGCGAGCTGTGCGGTGCGGCCGTCGCCGTGTTCGGGGAACCTTCGGCGCTGGACGTGTACTCCTTCGTGGCCGCGGCCCGCACCAGCGACCGGGGAGTCGGGCTCGCCGTGAAGCAGGCCCAGCGGGCCTGGGCCCTCGACCGCGGGGCCCGCACCATGCGCTGGACCTTCGACCCGCTGGTGGGCCGCAACGCCCGCTTCAACCTGGTCAAGCTGGGCGCCGCGGGCACCGAGTACCTGGTGGACTTCTACGGCCCGATGGCCGACGGCCTCAACGACGGCGACGAGAGCGACCGCCTCACCGTCACCTGGGACCTGGCCGGGGAGGACCGTACGGCGGACGAATTCGCCGGGCCCCGGGCCCTGGCCGCCGGTACGGCCGTCACGCTCGCCACCGCCCCCGACGGCGCCCCGCTCGCCGTCCGCGCCGGGGACACCGTCCGCTGCCGCGTCCCCGCCGACATCGTGGAGCTGCGCGCCGCCGACCCCGCGCTCGCGCTGCGCTGGCGCCACGCCGTCCGCGAGGTCTTCACGCGGGCGTTCGCCGACGGGTACACCGCCACGTCGATGTCCCGCGACGGCTGGTACACCCTCACCCCCGCCCCCACCCCCACCGGCGCGCGCGCCCAGGAACCGCACCTCCAGGAAGGCACCCCGGCATGAAGCTGGAACACGTCGAACTCCTCCACGTCGCCATCCCCCTGGTCACCCCGTTCCGCACCTCCTTCGGGACGATGACCACCAAGGACACCTTCCTGCTCCACGTCGTCACCGACGAGGCCGAGGGCTGGTCGGAGTTCGCCGCCGACCCGGAACCGCTGTACTGCTCCGAGTACGTCTCGGGCGCCGAGACCGTGATCCGCGACTTCCTGCTCCCCCGCGTCACCGCCCGGCAGAACCTGACGACGGCCCTCCTCGCCCCCGACATGGCGAAGGTCAAGGGACACGAGCTGGCGAAGGCGGCCCTGGAGACGGCCGTCCTCGACGCCGAGCTGCGGGCCCACGAGATGTCCCTCGCCACCTTCCTCGGCGCCACCCGCGACCGGGTGCCCGCCGGGGTGTCCGTCGGCATCAAGGAATCCGTCCCCGCCCTCCTGGACGACGTGGCGGGGTACCTCGCCGAGGGGTACGTACGGATCAAGCTGAAGATCGAACCCGGCTGGGACGTCGAGCCCGTCCGCGCGGTCCGCGCCCGCTTCGGCGACGAGCTGCCGCTCCAGGTGGACGCGAACACCGCCTACACCCTGGCCGATGCCGAACACCTGCGGCGCCTGGACGAGTTCGGGCTGCTGCTCATCGAGGAGCCGCTGGAGGAGAACAACCTCCACGCCCACGCCCTCCTCCAGCGCCGCATCGCCACCCCGGTCTGCCTGGACGAGTCGCTGCACAACGCCCGGGACACCGCCTCCGCCATCGCCATGGACGCCTGCCGGGTCGTCAACATCAAGCCCGCCCGCGTCGGCGGCTACCTGGAGGCCCGCCGCCTGCACGACGTCGCCGCCGCCCACGGCGTACCGGCCTGGTGCGGCGGCATGCTGGAGACCGGCATCGGCCGCGCCCCCAACCTGGCCCTCGCCGCCCTCCCCGGCTGCACCCTCCCCGGCGACACCTCCGCCTCCAGCCGCTACTTCGCGGAGGACATCACCGAGCCGTTCGTCCTCCAGGACGGCCACCTCCCGGTCCCCACCTCCCCCGGCATCGGCATCACCCCGCTCCCCGACGCCCTGCGCCGCTTCACGACGGCCCGGCGGGACCTGTACGGGGGTGCGGCGGGGCGGTGAGGCGGGGCGCGGGGCCGGGCGCGAGGCCGGGGGCCGCCCCGCAGCCGCCGGGATCACAGGGACGCCGGGGCGCCGGAGGCCCTGCCGCCCCGCGCTTCGAGGCAGAAGGCCACGCACAGACAGGCTCCGGCGAGGAGCACGAGAGTGACGATCGCCGGGTTCACCCACGCGGGGACGAGGTCCACGGTCGCGCTGCACTTCGCGTGAAGGGGAAAGAAGCTCTGCGATTCGGAGTAGTGCGCTTCGTTCCACGCCTCGTCGAACCGGAGACCGTTGCCCTGTTCGCACGATTCCCTGATGTCCAGTCCGCTCCGGGAGAAACCGAGGAACCACACGGTGGCGGCATTCAGGACCGCCATGCCCGCGACTGCCTTCAGCGGCGCCGCTCGCGGAAAACCCCGGGTACGACGTCGGCGCCGCGTCCGAAAGGCGATGAACGCGCAGACGGCTGCCGTCGGAAGCCAGAGCTGAGCCGCCCCCACCAGCGAAATCCCCACAGAAACGCCCTCCCACCCCTCCTCGTGCCGGACCGGACCGGACCGGCGAGGATGCCTTGCCGCCCGTTCGCCGTCCTGGCCGATCCCGTGCCGGCCGATCCCGTGCCGGCCGATTCTCTCCGCCGCCGGAAACGGACGGCCGGCCGGGGAGGACGGTTCCGCCTCCGCCGGGTCGCTCGCGCACGGGCGGTCGCGTCCGGTCCGGCGTACGCCCGCAGGGTCCTCTCCGGCGTACCCACGCACCGGAGCCCGGGACGGATGACTTCCGTCCCGGGCACCGGTGCCGGCCTGCCGCCTCCGACGAGGCGGCAGGGATCAGCGGGACTGCGACGGGCCGAAGAGCTCGATCTCCGCGAAGGCCACCTGCTTGTTCGCGGAGGTGTGGTAGGCGGACTCGACGGTGAAACGGACCTTGGTGACGTCGTCGTAGCGGAAGTCGCGGGTCTGGCCGCCCGCACCGTCGTCCAGGACGAGTTCGCGGTGGGTGACCTCGCCGCTGGACCGGGTCACGGTGACATCGATGCGGTGCGGGAGCGCCTGCTCGCTGTTCTGGTCGGCGCGGTACGAGACCCCCGGCATCACGATCACGTTCAGCAGACGGGTCGGCGAGTCGAAGGACGCCTCGATCCACTGGCCCTTGCCCGACTCGGACACCCCGGGGCCCCACCAGGTGTTGTTGAGCTTGTCGAAGGACGAGTCCGGCTTGTGGCCCTGGTAGGAGCGGGACGCGGTGACGTGGTCCGGCGAGACGGGGGCCCGCTTGGAGAAGTGGTCGCGGGTCGCCTGGACGCCGTCGGGGATGTGGACGGCCGCCACGATCACCAGGGTCACCGCGATCGCCGCCCCCACCCATCCGAGTACGCGGTCGAAGGCTCGGCGCACCCGGGGGCGGTCGCCCGCCCACGGGGTCTCCCGGGTACGGGTGTCCAGCAGCCGGCGCCACCACGGCAGCCGACGGCCCTCCACGTACTGGTCGCCCGCCATGGGCATCGCGCAGCGGGCGCAGTAGTGCCGGTCGGGCCGGTTACGGGTGCTGCACCAGGGGCAGGGCGTGCCCCCGTCCACACCGAGTTCCACGCCCGGGGCCTGTACGGTCTGCGGGCGCTGGGGGGCCGGCCGGCCGGGCAGGACCGGGGCGACCGAGGGCGCCTGGACGGGTCCGGGATCGGCGACCGGGACGATGAGGCGCCGTGCGCGGTCCGCCATGCCGTCGTCGTCCGCCCCCCTGTCCGCCACTCCCTGGACCTCCTGGGTGTCGGCCTCGTCGCGGTCGTCGCGCGCGCCGTACCCGGAGGACCGGGCGCCCGCCGCCGGTGCGGCGGGCGCATCGTCGTACGCGGCGTGGCCGTACGCTCCCCGGTCCCCGTCGGCCTGGGCGGCGTACGGGGAGCTCTCGTGGGCCTGTGGCCCGGAGCCCCGCGACTGCCGGGGCAGCCCCACGCCGCCGCCGGGCCGGGCGAAGGCGTCCCAGCCGGGGTCGGCGGTCGCCGGAGCGGCATCCGCCGACGGGGTCGGGGCCGCCTGGGCCAGGGTCGGGGCTGGGGTCTGGGCCGGGGCCGGGGCCGGGGCCGGGGCCGGGGCCGGGGCGAACGCCTCCGACGCCTCACCGGGGCCGCCACCGGCACGGGCGCCGCTCGCGGCACCCGCCGGGGCCGCCGACCTGTCGGCCCAGCCCAGTACGGCCCCGCACGCGTCGCAGAACGACAGGCCCGGTTCCGCGCGGGTGCCGCATTCGGCGCAGTTCTGCGTGGTCATCTCTCCGAGGTCCTTTCGGACGGGTCGCCGGCGGTCACCTGGACCGTGTACGGCATGTGGGCGGGCCGGGCTGCGGCGACGATGTCGTCCAGGCGGTAGTGGTCCGCCGTGGTCGGGTCGGGCAGCCTGAGGTGTACGTGCAGATGGGGGCGTGGGATTCCGGGGATCGGGCCCAGCGGGCGGGCGGTCCAGTCGGCGCCCCCGCTCTCGCTGATCTCCGGTGCGACGCCGAAGGCGAGCCGGACCGTTTCGGCCAGGCCGCGCCGGGTGCCGCGGATGCGGTGCAGGTACGCGGCGGTCGCCACGGCGGCGCGCAGCAGCGGCTCGGGTTCGGTGCCGTCGGTCTCCGCACCGACCCAGCCGGTCAGCCACCGGGCGTAGTCCAGGGGCGCCAGCGAGGGACGGAAGTAGGAGTCGAGACAGTCCAGCGCGGTGTGGATGGGCGCGAACACCTCGTCGAGCCCGTCGACGAAGCGCAGGGCGAGGTCGTCGTCGGCGAAGACGGCGGGCAGCATCGCACCGATCGGTGAGGACGAACCGAGTCCGTCGACGGAGCCTCTCATCCGTGGCTCCCGGTGCCGCGGTCCTTGTCCCCCGCGGGGTTGTCCCCGATCACCCGGACGCGGTGGTCGAAGGAGAACACCAGAGAGGGCGGCGACAGGTCGATGCGGTTCGTCGCCTCCCCGCGCTTTCCGGTCAGCGGGTCGGCGGGGTAGAGCACGACCTCGTCCACCAGCTCGACGCCGGGAATCCTCTGGAGCACCGCGAATGCCTCCCCGGCCTGCACGGGCCGCCCGAACGGCCATCCCTTGCCGTCCGCGCCGCCGGTGAGCGGGTCGAGGTGCTGGTAGAGGGCGTCGTGCACCCGTCGGCGTACCAGGTCGGTGTCGACACCGCGGAAGGCGTGCACGGTGGCGACGACGGTGACGCCCTGGTAGAACGGCGGGCCGACCGCCAACCGGGTTCCGATCAGACGGCGTTCGTCCAGGTGGCGGGTGATGCGCTCCAACAACGCGTCACCGGGCACCAGTTGCTCGAAGCGCAGTCGGCCACCCGGGTCGGGGACTGCCTGCGGAACCACCAACACCCTTACCGCATAGGCGCCGTACTCGCTCTCCTCGCCCTCCAGGCAGGAGATGCGCGCGGTCTCGGGGGCGGCCCGACGGGCCAGCTCCTCGTAGTCGCGCAGGGTCACCGCACGCTCCTGGGCGCGCAGCGTGATCGGGGCGCGGACCTTCGCCTCCTCCACCGTCTCGCCGTCCACGCCGCCGCGCGCGGCCTCGCGGTTGACGACTTCGGAGACGTACGGGATGGAGGTGCGCAGGACCTGCACGGCGCCGCGGGCCACGTTGCCCGCCCGGCCGCCGCCGGTGCGGTAGCTGCGGGCGCGTACGGGTGAGCCCTTGGGGGCAGCCATGCCGTACTGGCGCAGGGACCCGTCGGGTTCGCGCACCGCCGGCCCGAAGGCGATCTCGCCGGTCGCGGCGTCCACGGTGACGTGGCGGTCGTCCGGGCCCGACGCCGCGAAGTGCGGGACGACCTGCCAGTCCGTCCAGCCCTCGTGCTCGGCGGTCTGCAGCAGGACCGGCGGGGTGTCGCCGACCACGGGTCCGTGCGCGAGCCGCAGCCGCTGCCCCGGCAGCCCGGTGGACTCGCCGAGCGCCTCGTCGTAGACCGCCTCGGCGTGGACGACGGGGGCGGTGCCGCCGATGGTGAAGCCCTCGGCGGAACGGACGGTGGGCGAGGTGGTGTAGAAGGGCTGGCCGGGGTGGGGTTCGGTGACCCTGCACCGCAGCCAGCCCGCCTCCTGACCGGCGTTGCGGGAGAGCACGTGCCCGCCGGGGACGTGCAGGATCACCTCGCCGGGCCGGTTGAGGCCGCCGGTCCCGTCCCGGTCGACCTCGCAGAGCTGCCAGCCGTCCTCGGTCCACGCCTCCCACACCAGGGGAGGCTGCCGCGGGTCCACACCGACACCGTCGACCCGGCTGTCCAGCTCCAGGGTGACCGCGCAGTGCGGCACCGCGCCGGTCAGGCCCAGCAGCATGCAGTCGCCCGGGGCGGGCGACTCGGAGAAGCAGAGCACGTCCTTCCCGTCGTCGGCGAGGTCGTGCGTGCGGTCCAGCGCGGGTTCGCCCCGCCGCTGCACCATCAGATGCTTCAACCCGCTGTTCCACACCACGAGTTCGCGCTCGGTGGTGAAGACGACCGCTTCCTGGTCGCCGGTGCGCGAGGTGGCCACCTCGGTGCCGAGCGGTACGGTCACCGGCTCCTCCTGCGGCGCCGAGAGCCAGAAGGTCACCTCCGTACGGGCGGCGGAGGGCGGGAACAGCGTGATGCCGACCAGGTCGAGGAAGGCCAAGTGGTTTTTGTCCGGTACCCGGTTGAGCCGGTAGACGATCTCGTCGGCCATGTGCGCCACCGTCTCGACGAGAGTGATGCCCGGGTCGGAGACGTTGTGGTCGGTCCACTCCGGGGCGCGCTGCTGAATGTAACGCTTGGCGTCGTCGACGAACTGCTGGAAGCGGCGGTCGTCGAGATTCGGGGAGGGCAGGGCCATCAACGGTCGCTTTCGGGAGAGTTGCCCAGAGCGGGGCCGGCGTCGGGCTCCTCGTGGGACGGGATGACGTAGAAGGGGAAGACGAGGCTGCGGGGGTTGTTGGTGCCGCGGATCGAGTAGCGGACGTCGATGTAGAGGACGCTCTGGTCGGTGCCCACGGTGACCTCGATGTCGTCGACCTCGATGCGCGGCTCCCAGCGGTCCAGGCTGACGTACACCTCGTGCTGGATGCGGCCCGCGGTCTGCTCGTTGACCGGCGCGAACACCAGGTCCTGGATGGCGCAGCCGAAGTCCGGCCGCATCGGCCGCTCCCCGGGCGCCGTGGACAGGACCAGCCTGATCGCCTCTTCGATCTCCCGTTCCCCGCTGACCAGGGCGATCCCGCCGGTGGGCCCGATGCGCAGGGGGAACGACCAGCCGGACCCGACGAACTGCTCGGCCATCAGACCTGATCCTGCCTTCCGTTGAGGTTCTCGCTCATATCACCGGGATTCCGTTGGCCAGGAAGGCGGGGGACGTGACGAGTACCGTGGGGGCCTTGACGGTGGTGTTGACGGCCGAGGTGACCTGCACGGTTCCGCCACCGGTCAGCATCGCGGCACCCACGGCGTTCATGCTCAGGGCGCCGACCGCGTTCAGCCCCAGTTCGCCCGCGGCCCTGACGTTGACCGCGCCGCTGCCGCTGATGCTGAGCGGGCCGCCGCTCTTGATGGTCAGGGCACGCCGGGCGCTGAGCGTCAGGTCGGTGCCCGCTTCCACCGACACCGACCGGCTGCCCTTGATCGTCACCGAGCCCTTGCTGTCCACGATGATCTCGGTGTTGGTCCGGTCCAGCTGGATGATCAGTTGCTGGTCCCCGGAAGCGAGCCGGACGCCCTGCTTGCGCATACCGGTCTTCTGGCTGAGCAGGTCCATGCGGTTGCCGTCCCGGTCGGAGACGGTGTGCCGCGCCGCCTTCTTCCGCGAGGCTTCGTGCAGGGGCACGTCACTGACGGGGGTCGGCACGTCCTTGCCGTTGTAGAGCCCGCCGATCACGAACGGGTGGTCCAGAGCGCCCCGGTCGAACCCGACGAGCACCTCGTCGTTGACGTCGAGCGGGAAAATCCCGCCGCCGGAGAGGCCGCCCATCTGCACGGTGCGCGTCCAGTCGCTGACGTAGGTGTCGTCCAGCCATGGGAACCGCAGCTTGACGCGCCCCTGTTTGAGCGGGTCGTTGACGTCGGTGACCAGGGCGTTGGCCACGCTGGGCAGCCGCGGCGCGGTCTCCGTGCCGCCGGAGGTGAGGCCGTACAGCGAGCGCCACTGGCGTCCGCTGACCGTCACCCAGGTCTCGTAGTGTTTGCCGTCACCGAAGACGTGGCGCACCGACGTGACGGTGTACTTGCCCTCGAAGGGCTTGCCGACGTCGGCCAGGGCCACCGGAACGCCCGGCCGCAGCTTGGGGTTCCCGCGCGCGACGACCTCCACCTCCGCGAACGAGGACGTGATGTCGTCCGCGAGCGCTTCGGCGGCGAACTTCACCTCGGCCTGCTTGTCGTACGGGGTCGCCGTGTCCACCAGCGGCGCCGGGCCGAACTTCGTGGCGGCGGCGCCCGGCGTGGTGCCGATGGTGATGCCGGGGTTGGAGACGGCGGGCGAGAGGGCGGTGAGCTCCTTCTTCGTCGTGACGTCCCAGCCGCGCGCCTGGACCTTGCCGACCTGATCGGCGGCGGTGACCGCGGCCCGCAGCCGCAGGATGTCGTGACCCGCCTGGAGCACGAAGGGGCTCTTGTCCCCGTCGGTGCTCGGCGAGGGCGCGCCCGAGGACGGCTTGGGCCGCACGAACTGGAACTTGCCCTTCGCGTCGATGGACATCACCATCTCGTTCTCGTCGGCGAGCCGCGCGAGGAAGTCCCAGTCGGTGACGTTGGACTGGCTGATGAACTCGTAGACGGTCTTCGTCGACTGGATCGTCCCGATGGGCACGCCGTCCTGGGCCGCCAGCTTCTTGGCGATGTCGGACGCGGTCTGGCTGCGGAAGGCGGTCACCCGGCGGCGGCGCAGCAGGCGGTGCCCGAGGTCGTAGCCCCGGACGACGGCGAAGGTGCCGGTACCGTCGTAGTCGACCTCCAGGCCGGTGACCTCACCGGTCAGCAGCGGATCTCCGGCGCCCTTCCCGTCGGCCACCGGCGTGATGACCACACTGCTGCCGAAGGTGACCCCGAGCTTGCCGAGAATCTTCCGGTACGGGTCCCGGAACGTGAGGCGGAACGCCGCCGGAACGCCCATCCCCTGGTCCACATGGCTGTCGACGAGGGCGCTGGTGAGGTCGGACGGAATCTTGGCGCCATTGATCTTGACGTCGACGACATTGGAAAACGCGGCCCGTACCATCAGCCGCTCACCTCCTCGGCGGACGGCATGACCAGCTCGGTACCGGACGGCAGGCTCCGGGGATCATCGATGCCGTTGGCCCGGGCGATCGCCCGCCAGGCGGCGGCGTTGCCGTACTCCCGCCAGGCCAGCGACTGCAACGAGTCGCCCGCCACGACCCGGTGGACGCGCTGCGCGGTCAGCGCGCCGGACGTCGGGTTCTGGCCACGGGTCTTGCTCGGAATCTCGTGCAACTGCAGCCGGCAGGTGGCCCGGATGGGAACGCCCGTGGTGCCGAAGACCGTGTACGACACGTCGACGGAACTGATGTACGCGGTGAACCGCGCCGTCGAGAACGACCCCCACTGGAAGACGACCCATGGCGGCGAAGGCTGCTTGGTGCCGATGCTCTTCAGGGTCACCTCGCAGCATTCGAGGAGCGACTCCACCTTCTTCAGCACCGTGTTGCCGGTCGGTTCGTCGGAGGAGTCGAGGAAGACCTCCAGCCCCATCTGCATCGCCTCGACACCCATGAACTCCGGCTTCGCGCCAGTGCGTTCGATCTGTGCCGGGGTCGCCTTCCACTGCGCGCGACGACTCAGCGACAGCTGCGCCGGGTTGAAGTCGAAGGAGAACGTCTCCATGATCCCGCCCGGAGACGTGTTGTCGCCCACCGGAGGCTCGTGGATCGCCAGATTGGCGCGTACGAGGCTCTTGCCCGCGCCCTTGCTGCCCTTGGTAGCCACCGTGTCCCCGCCCCTCAGCCCGTGAATCCGTGGTGGGCGATCTCCAGGACCTCGGTCGCCACCGCCGGACTGGCCGGGTCGAGGGTGGGACCGGTCCAGCGCACCGGCAGCACGTCGATGAGGCCCCAGCTGGCGACCTCCGAACCGTCCGCGCGCAGCGCCGCGATCTGCGCGGTGGGCCGCTTGATCCCGGTCTGCACGGACGAGATCCACTTGGCGACCTTCGCGGTGTCCGGGGTGAGCGGGCGGGTCAGCCGGATCGTGGAGAAGGTGACCCGGGTCGGCAACGCCCACACGAAGCCGTTGTTGCCGCCCTCCTGGTGGTGCTCGACCTCCACCTCGGACGCCAGACCCTCGCACCCGTTGAAATAGCCGAGGCTTTCGCCGTCGATGCTGAGGGAGAACCAGATGGTTGAGCCCGGGTCTTGGCTGGAGGGCATCTCGGCGGACCTTTCTTTCGGTGGTACGTACCGGTGGGGGTTCGTGCCGGTGGGGGTTCGTGCCGGTGGGGTCGGGGGCCGGCGGTGGTCGGAGCGGTCAGGCGGTCGGATCAGTCATCGGTCAGGCGGTCAGGCGGTCAGGCGGTCAGCGGTCAGGCGGTCAGCGGTCAGGCGGTCGGCAGGCTGTCAGCGGCGGGGATCTCGGAGTTTGCCGATCCGCTCGCGGTCCAGGCGGAGTTCGGTGCGGATCAGCCGGGTGATCCGGCCGATGAGCCGGTGCGCGAGCTCGTCCAACTGGAAGTCGGTGAGCGCCCGGGGGTCGAATCCGCCGTCGGATACTTCCGTGTACTCCGGCGGAGGC
Source organism: Streptomyces sp. NPDC002690 (assembly GCF_053592415.1). NCBI lineage: Bacteria > Bacillati > Actinomycetota > Actinomycetes > Kitasatosporales > Streptomycetaceae > Streptomyces > Streptomyces sp. NPDC002690. The sequence continues at coordinate 11,185 of NZ_JBSFVR010000188.1, forward strand.
GGGGAGTACCCGGGCGGCGGTTCGTACGGCGGCGGCGCGCTGGACGCCGGGGTGTACGGAGGCGGCGGACCGGCCGGGCGTCCTGGACGCGAGGTGAGGCCGGCGGCCACCGTGGCCGCCGCGGACGCGGCAAGCGCGCCCACCGCGGACGAGGTGGACCGGCCGGCGCTCCTTTCGGACTTCCCCCAGAACCGCTGGACGACCGGCATCGGGGCCGCCGGAGCGGCAGGTGCCGTAGGGGCCGCAGAAGCCGAGAGGGGAGCAACGGCTGCGGAGGCACCGCCGGCCGGCCCGACCGGCACCGGCATCCGGGCCGGCGCCACCGGACGGCGCAGCGGCACCGCCTTCGCGGGCGCCGCGGCACTGCGCTGGAGCACGGCCGGGGCCGGGGCCTGCTGGAGCACGGTCGGGGCCGGCTGCGGCGTCGCCGGAGGCAACGCGGTCGACCCGGGCGGTGTCGCCGTCGTCGGAAACGGCAGGGCCGAAGCCGCGGGGGCCGCGAACGCCGTCGTCGGGAACGCCGGAGCGGAGCCAGGGAACGCCGGGGCCGCGGCAGTCGGCTGTACGGAACCGGGCGCGGCCGTCGGCAGGGGCGACGGAGGCAGGGGCTTCGGGGGCCGCAGCCGCGCCGGTGCCCGCTGCACCACGGGGACCGGTGGGAAGTCCCGGGAAACCGGTGCTCCGTGCGCGGATGCCGGTCCCGGGGCCTGTGCCGGAGCCGGTGTTCCGTGTGACTGGGCCGGTGTTCCGTGTGACTGGGCCGGCGTCGGCATCGCGTGCACCTGAGCCGGTGTGGCGTGCGACTGGGCGGGTGCCGGTGTGGCCTGTACCGGCCTCGGGGCTTGCGCCGGAGCCGGTACCGGAGTCGTACGCGCGAGCTGTACGGGCAACGAAGCCGCGCCTGCGGGAATCGCTGCTGCGGGAATCGCTGCTGTGGGAATCGCGCTCATCGGGGCGCCGAGGGGCGAGCGTCCCGGGGTGCTCCGGGCCGGGGTCGGGCCGGCGGCTGCGGACGGAGCCGGGGCGGCGCTCGCGGACGGGGGCGGGGCCGGGGCGGCGGAGGGCTGGGAGGTCGGGGCGGGGTTCACGGACGCGGCCGGGGTCGACGCGGCCCGCTGGACGCCCCGCGCCCGAGAGGAGACCGCCGGCTGAGGGGAGACCGCGCGCTGGACAGCGGGCGCGGAGGCGATCGGGGCGCCCAGGCCGGAACGGGACCGCGGACGGGCGACGCTCCCCCGGACGGGCGGTCCGCCGGAGGGGGCGGCGGGCGGGCGGGCGCCGGTCGACGGGCTCGCGGACGCCTCCGCCAGGCCCGAAGTGCCGGAAGCGGTCGGGGCCGCGGTCGCGGTCGGCCGTGCCGGAGCGTCACCGGAACGCGCGTCACCGGAGCGCGCCGCCGCCCGCTGGACCGGGGTGCCGGAGTGGGGCGGGAGGGAGGACGCCGGCACCGCGGACGGGCCCGTGGCGGGGGGCGCCCCCACCGGACCGGCACCGGTCGCCGGGGCGGGGGCGGAAGCGGGAGCCGGGGATTCCGGCTGGGCCGAGGCCCGTCGTACGGCCATCCCCGGATCCGGAACCGGAACCGCCGACGCCGAGCCGGAGGGGGCGCCGGAAGCCGCCGGGCCGGGCCGGGGTGACGTCGTACCGCCCGGTTGTACGGCGGGGGCGCCGCCCTGCGGCCGTCCAGGAGCGGAGTGGGTGGGCTGCTGAGGGGCGTTGGCGGGCGACGCGGGCCGCTGCCGCCCGGAGTCGGGGGCCGCCCGCCGCTGGACGACGGGCGCCGACCCAGCGGCACCCGCGACAGGCACCACCGGGGAAGCCGAGGGCGGAGCCGCGCCGGGAGCGGTCCCGGGCGACTGCGGAGACGGCGTGCTCCGCGCGGGCCCGTCGTGGCCCTGGGCGCGTACCGCCGGAACGTCACCGGCCACCGCGCGCCGCACCGGACCGTCACCGCGTACCGCTCCGGCCCCAACACCCGTGACGGGGCCCGGCGTCAGGGGAGTACGGACGGGGTCCGAGGCGCCACGGACCGGAGACCCCAGACCGCCGCGCCGGGCGCCCTGCCCAGGATTCCCGCTGCTGAAGGGGGTACCGACGGGGCCGGCCGACCCGTCCGCTGCGCTCCCTGCGGGGGCCGGGCCCGCCGCGGACGGAGTCCGCCCCACGGCGGCACGCTGCACGGCGGCCGACGGCGGCACGGGGGCACGCCGCACGGCCGGACCGGAAGCCACCGGACCGGAAGCCACTGGAGGGGACGTCACGGGAACGACAGCAGCCGGAACGGTGCTGACCGGCCCGGTACCGGCCGGGCCCGAAGCCGCAGATCCGGACTCTCCGTCCGACACCACCTCCGAGGCCGTCCCGCCTTCACGCGGGGCAGCCGCTCGCCGCACCGGAGCGGCGGGCGTTCCGGAGCCGGAAGCGGCTCCGGCGGGCGTACGGGCCGCCGCGCTCGCGGGGGCGGCACTCCGCCGCGCGGTGGGCAGCACCCGCCGCTGCACCTCCGCCCCGGGGTGCGAACGGGTCAGACCGGCGGGACGGGGAGACGGGCTCGCCGCAGTCGGCGTCACCCGCAGACCCGCGCGCGCGGACGACGCGGACGACGGCAGGACGGGACCGGCAGGGGCCTCGGACCGCACCGACACCGGACCCGGAGCCGGACTCGAACCGGCACGGCCGCCACCACCAGCACCGCCGTCGCCAAAACCGCCACCGGGCACGGCAGCCGGACCGGCCGCCGCCGTGCTCCGTACCGCAGCACTCCGGACCGACGCACCCCCACCGGGGGCCGCCGAGGCGCTCCGCTGCACCACCGGGGCCGGGGGCCTGCCGTACCTCAAGGCGTACGCCACGAAGGAGCAGAAGGAGCGCTGGCTGCCGGACT
>NZ_JBSFVR010000189.1:0-9150 GCF_053592415.1 Streptomyces sp. NPDC002690
CCTCGGGGACACCGGTCTCCTGGAGGTAGTACTGGTCGTTGTCGAGACCGTCGAAGGTGCACGTACCGCGGTCGTCCGTGGTGCATGCGGATCCGACCCTCGTGTCAGGGTTCACGCCTGTGGTCTGGAGCCCCGCGACACCGTTCGTCTCCTTCCACGCCTGGAACACGGCACCGGGCAGGCGGTGTCCGGTCTCGGTATCCGTCTTGTGGATCACGATCCTGCCGGGGCCCGGAGGGACGGCGGTCTTCGTGTTGACGGCGGTGACGGAGACACCCGTGTCGGCGTTGGCGGCGGTCAGGACCAGCGGGCCGAACACGGCGGGGTCGGGCAGGTCGTAGCCGGCGGGGGCCGCCGTCTCCTGCCAGTAGTACGTGCCGATCCCGACCTCACGCGCGCAGATGCCGTCGGTTCCCGTGGTGCAGGTGTCGACCTGGGTGTCCGGGTTCGTTCCGGTCGTCTGCAGGCCGGCGGTCCCGTTGGTCTCGCGCCAGAGTGCGAACTGGGCGCCCGACAGCGTGGTGGAGGTCTGCGCGTCCCTCTTCACCACACTCACCTGCCCGGTCATGGGCGGTGTGGTCATGGAGTCGCACACGAGGTCGGCGTCGAAGGGGAAGTAGTGGATCTCCCCCGCGTTGACGGGGTTGCCCGAGCTGTCGGCGAGCGGTCCGGCGATCAGCTCGTGGGTGATGACGTCGCCCTCGATGTTCGAGGGGTCCAGGTCCGTGAGGGTGGCACGCGGGGCATAGATGGTGCCCTCGACCTCGTCGCCGTCGGCGATGGTGATGGTGGTCGCGTCGGCGAAGTTCCACAGGATGTAGGGGGCTTGGTCACCCGAGACGCCGGCCATGGTGGGCGTGTGCCAGGTGAAGTCGCTCCCCGAACCGGTGGTGTCGACGGTGATGAGCAGGGGCGTGTTCGCGGTAGGCGGGTCGACGAGGGTGAGGACGCTGATGTTGTTGAGCTGCTCACCGGTCAGCCGCAGGACGTTGGTCTGTCCGGCCGTCAGGGCGATGTTGATGTTGGACCCGGGCGGGATGGTGCTCTGGTCGGGCAGCGGGGTCCCGTTGCCGTCGCGCAGGATCACGTTCGTGGCACATCCGGCCATGGTGTCGGACCGGTCGCGATACGTGGAGAACAGCGACATGAAGTCCATGAGGCCGGACTGCGCGACGGATGCCGCCGGTTGCCGGGTGGTCAGCTGGATGCGAGGCGTGGAATCGTACGCGGCACCCTCGGCCACCACGCGCGTGTTGACGCTCGCGCCGTTCGAGTCCTGGGTGAGCGCGTCGCTGCCCGTCATGTCGCCGACCTTGACGTACCCGTCCTGGAGCACGCTCAGCACACCGTCGGAACTGCTGCCCGCGAAGTTCACCCTGCCGCCGACCAGCAACGACGTGGGCCGGGAGTCGCCCGGGGCGGTGAACGTCCCGGCCGTGTTCAGCGAGACGTTGTAGCCCTGACCGAAGGTGAGGTCGCCGCCGATCGCGACGGGGCCCTCCGACTCGGTGCTGCCGAGAGTGGCATCGCCTTCGGTGACGACGCCGAATCCGTTGCTTCCGGCCACGGGGTTCCCGATGTCCACGGGAACGCGTGCCGCCGCGCCCGCCGGACCGGCGGTCAGCGCGGCGACGGCAAGGACTCCGGAACAGGCTGCGGTCGCCACCACGGAGCGGAGCACGCTACGGGCCGAGGTCCGGCGGGTGGGGATGCGCTGTGTCGCTTCTACCATGCGGCTGAATATATGCAATCCGGACATTCGGGGCGGGTGGCTCGCCGTGCCGGGCAACCGCGTGGGCCAACCGGTTCAGGATGCCGTTCTCCGCCGGGTCCTGCCGCCTCGGCCCCTGTCGGCGCGGGTTCAGTCCGAACCCAGTGACGTGACGAGCTCCACGCGGCGGCGTATGCCCAACTTCCGGTAGGTGTTGGTCAGATGGGTCTCGACCGTGCGCCGGGCCAGGTGCAGCAGGACGGCGATCTCGGTGTTCGTGTGGCCGTCGGCGGCCAGTCGGGCGATCCGGCGCTCGCTGACGGTGAGGGAGCGCGCGCCGGTACGTGCGGTGATGCCGGGGCGGGCGCCGCCCTCGCGCAGGGACTGTTCCGCCAGGGCGCGCAGCCGCGCGGCGCCGAGCCGCTCGGCGCGCTCGCAGGCCTCGCGCAGGCATCTGCGGGCGTGGGAGCGCTCCCCTGCGGCCGTCAGGGCTCTGCCCTGCGCGATCAGCGCGCTGACCAGTTCCGTCTCGACCCCGGTCGGCGCGTCCCTGAGGAGCCGTACGGATTCCTCGGCCATCAGCAGACCGCGGCGACCGCCGGTGACCGTGCCGAGCACGCGCAGCGCGCGGCCCACCGTGCGAGGGGTGCCCCAGACGCGGGCCAGGCGCAGTTCCTCCTCGGCCAGCGCGAGCGCCTGTCCGGGGCTGCCGAGGGCCAGGCAGCACAGGGCGGCCGACGAGCGCCACGGGGTGACGACCGGGCTGACGACCTGGCGTTCGGTCTGGCGGCGCCCGCACTCCAGGAAGTCGTGCAGGGCTCCCGCCGGGTCCCCCTCCGAGGCGCGCTGGAGCCCTCGCGCGTGGAGGAGCCGGTTGCGGCCCCAGGAGTCCGGGGCTCCGCGCAGGTCGAAGGCGTCCGCGAGCCGCCGCGCTTCGGCCGCGCGGCCGGCCTCCACGAGCCCGGTCAGCACATGGGCGTGCGCGGGGGTGAGCCCGGCGGCGCCGACGGCGGACAGGACGGCCGGCAGCCGGTTGTACTCGCCCCGGGAGGCCGCGATGTCGGCGCGTACGTGGAGCAGCGCCAGGTGCATGGGGTGTGACAGGTGGGGAAGCCGGCCGGCCAGCTCCTCGGCCTCGTCGAGTTCGTCGGCCCACTGGGCCACGGTGGCCGCCGCGCCCAGCAGAAACGGTTCGGCGAGCGGGTCGGACGGTTCGGCGAGCAGGACCCGGACCTTCCTCATGGCCTCGTCCGCCGAGATCAGCCCGGCGGTGGCCGCGTACCGTACGAGCAGGGCCTGGGCGGCCGGGCTGACCAGCTCCGGAGTGCGTTCCGTGGTGTCGCGCAGCCACCGGTAGACCTCCCGGCGGACGGTCTTGTCCTGGTCGGACAGGAACACGGTGGCACCCTGCAGGGTGCTCGCCAGGCCGGGGTGGCCGGCGAGCTGGCCGTCCGCCGAGCGCAGCACCTCCAGCGCGGCGCGGGTACTGCCCCGGCCGGCGAGCGCGGTACCCAGGGCGACGGCCGCGCTGACCCGGTCACGCGGCGTGCCCGCCAGCGCGAGCGCCTCGGTGAACCGCGGTATCGCGGCCGACGACTGGGAGCCCGCGTACTCCAGGGAGCCCAGCTCGGTCAGCAGCCGCTGCCGGTCCCGGTCGGAGAGCGGTTCCTCCAAGGCGCGGCGCAGGTACGCGACGGCGTCGCAGCTCCGTCCGGCGCCCAGCGCCAGTGAGGAGGCGGCGTGCAGCGCCACCGGGGCCCAGGACTCGCCCACCGGACCGGAGAGCAGCAGGTGCCCGGCGACCGTCTCGGCGGGGGCGCCCCGTCGCAGGGCCGCTTCGGCCGCCGCCCGGTGTATCGCGGACCGTCTGGTCGCGGGCACCCGGGCGAGGATCGCGTCCCGCAGCAGCGGGTGGGAGTAGCGGGGCCGTCCGTCGTCGTCGCCCAGTAAGCCCAGCCGCGTCATCGCGGTGAGCCAGCCCGCCACCCGGGCCGGATCGGCGCCCGACAGTTCGGCGAGCAGCCGGCCCGGGTGCTCCGCGGGCCGCTCCCCGCCACCGGGGCCGGGGCGTTCGGAGCGTTCCCGGGCCGGCCCCTCGTCCAGGGCCGCCAGGACGCGCGCCACCTCGGCGGTACCCGCCCCGGCGTTCTCCAGCCACCACGAGACCGCCGCCGCGTACGCGCCCGGGTAGAGCACGGCGGCACTCTCGGGTACGGCCGGGAGGGGACCGGAGGCTTCCAGGTCGTCGAGGAGGGCGCGCAGCAACAGCGGGCTCGCGGCGCCGGCCCGCGTGCACGCCTCGATCCACGCCCCGGTGGCGGAGGGGAACCGTGCGCGCACCAGGCCGGCCGCCGCGTCGGCGGTGGGCGGGGCGAGGGTGTGGGTGCGGACGAGCGAGGGGGAGAGGCCGTGGGCGAAGCCCGCCGCCGGCGGGTCCACGTCGTACTGGCCGCGTTCGGTGACGGCCAGCAGCACCGGCAGCCGGAGCCGGTCCACGTGCCGGGAGGTCTCCACCAGCCACCTGTACGAGGGCGCGTCGGCGAGGTGCACGTCGTCCACGGCGACGACGAGCGAGGACTCCCGGGCGTGGGAGAGCAGCAACTGCCGCAGACGGTCGCCGTGTTCGCGCTCGTCGGCGGTGTCCCCACAGGCGGGGGCCGGTGCCCCGGCCCCCGCCCCGGAGCGCAGGAGTTGGAGGACGACGCCGAAGGGGACGGAGGCGTCGGCGGCGGAGCAGCGGGCCCGCAGCACGCGCATGCCCTGCCCCGCGGCGGCCTCGACTGCGGCCTCCAGGACGGTCGTCCGGCCGGTTCCGGTCGCCCCGCGCACCAGCACGAGACCGCCCTTCCCCGCGCGGGCGCGGACGGCACCGGTTGCGAGAAGTTCGGTCGCACCCCTGTGCTCGCGCGGTTGCTCACTGTATGGTCCGGACATTCTGTCCCCTCCTTGCGACGGTGGAGTACGCGGTGACGTGCCCGCGACGGACCCCGCGAGGAGTGCCGTCATGGCCCGCGGCGACCGCCGGTCTCGTGGTGCCGCTCGTGGTGTTCCACGATTGCCGTGCCCCCGGCCGTTCCACGAGTGTGGAGAACGCGGACCCGCCACCTGCCGGACCCGGGTGGCACGCACGCGTACATGGGGGAACCACGTTGCTCAGCGCCACGCGCACCACACAGTCAGGCCCGGCCGAGCCCGTGGACCGGATACGGGTCGCGGTGCACGCCCGGGACCCGATCTCGATCGAGGGAGTGCACAGCCAGCTGCGCCGGTACCCGGAGATCGACCTCCGGGACGAGAGCGAATCCGGCCCCGGCACCGTGCTGCTGTTCGTCGAAGACGTGCTCGACGAGGCGGTGTTGACCCGGCTGCGCCGAATGGCGCGCGGCGAGGGCGCGCGGGCGGCGCTCGTCGTGGGCGCGCTGCGGGAGGCCGAACTGCTCGACGTGATCGAGTGCGGCGTCGGCGCCATCGTGTGGCGCCACGAGGCCACCGCGGGCCGGCTCGTGCAGGCGATCCGTGCGGCGGACCGCGGCGACGGCGACCTGCCGTCGGACCTGCTCGGGCGACTCATCACCCAGGTGGGGACGCTGCACCGCCACGCGGCCGGCCGGCCCGGCCTCCCCGCCTCCGGGCTGACACCGCGTGAGATCGACGTACTGAGGCTGGTGGCCGAGGGGTTCGACACCGGAGAGATCGCCAAGAAGCTGTCCTACTCCGAACGCACGGTCAAGAACGTCCTGCACGGGTTGACCACGCGACTGCACCTCCGCAACCGGGCTCACGCAGTGGCTCAGGCCTTGAGGGAAGGCTACATCTGACCGAAAGGGCAACGTGAGTCGCCCCTCGGGGCGGCACGGACTGCCCGTTCGTCGTCCCGGTGCGACTCGTGGGACGGGCGGTGGCGGAGGCAGGATCGTCAGCGGCGGCCGGGGCGGCCACGGTGACGAGCACGACGGCATGGACGACACGCGGGGCCGGGAACGGCAGGGCGGGAGCACGACGGTGATCCACGAAGTGGACGAGGTCCTCAAGAATCTTCTCAGCGGGGGGGCGTTGAGCGGATCGGGCATCGACATCGCCTTCGACGCACCCACCCGGGACTGGGCCGCCCGCCGCAACGCGCCCACCATCAACGCCTACCTGTACGACATCCGTGAGGACGTCAACCGCCGCCAGCGGGGCCAGGCCCCCGTGTACGACGAGCGCGACGTCGTCGTCAAACGCCGCCAACCGCCGCGCTGGTTCCGGCTGTCGTACCTGGTGACGGCCTGGACCAAGCAGCCTCAGGACGAACACCGGCTGCTCTCGGCCGCGTTGGCCACACTCATCCCGCGCGAACTCATCTCTCCCTCCGAACTGCCCGGCTCGCTGGGCGAACTGGGCATGACCGTGCCGCTGTCGGTGGCGGGCATCCAGACCGAGGCCCGTTCGCTCGCGGAGATCTGGTCGGCGCTCGGCGGCGAACTCAAGCCCTCCCTCGACCTGGTGATCACCGCACCCTTCCCGGCCTACCCCGAGTACGACGCCGGCCCGCCCGTCACCGAGGGAGCCGCCGTCCGCGTGGGCTCCCTGGACGGCACCATGGGCGGCACCCCCGCCGAGGCGCCGGAACGCGCCCACCGGGACCGCCAGGTGGCGGCCGCCCGGGAGGCCAGGAAGACCGCCCGGCGCAACCGGACCACGGGCAAGCGGACATGACCCCGCGCACCACCTCCCACCCGACGGACGATCCCGCGCACGCCGAGTCGCTCCTCGCCCGCCTCGCCGAGCTGCGGGAGCGTGTGGCGCTGCTGGTCGACCACCGCTCCGCCGACGACCCCACCGCGTCCGACCCGGTGCGCGGCCTGTACATCTCGGAGGAGGCGGTACGGCACCTGCTGCGCCGCGCGGAGCCCGCGCGGCTCGACGTCCCCGAGCCGGCCGACTCGTACGACGACCGCCTCACCGACCTCGCCGTCCGGCTCGGCCTGACCGGACTCGACGCCCTCATCCTGCTCGTCGCGCTCGCCCCCGACCTGGACCGGGGCTTCGAGCCGCTGTACGGCTACCTCAACGACGACGTCGGCCGGCGCCGGGCCACCGTCGCGCTCGCCTTCGACCTGTGCGGCATCCCCGTACACCTGGCCTCGGCGCGGGCCCGGCTGCATCCGGCCGCGCCGTTGCGTGCGCTCGGGCTGATCGATGTGGAGGAGCCCGAACGGCCCTTCCTGAGCCGCTCGTTGTGCGTACCGGACCGGCTGCTGGCGCATCTGCTCGGCGACGACTCCCCGGACGCCGCCCTCACCGGGCACCTCCATCCGCTGGACGCGGGCGCCGAGACGTACGGCGAGCACGGGGCGTACGGCGAGCAGGGGGCGTACGGCGAGCAAGGGGCCTTTGAGGCGGACGGGCCGTTCCCGGACGGGCCGTTGCCGGACGACGGGCCCGGCCGCTTCGTGCACCGTCTTGCCGCCAGGATCGCCACCGGGCCGCCGGTCACCGTCTACGTCCGCGAGCGGCGCGAGGGCGACGGCCTGTCGTCCGTCGCCGCCGCCCTGCGCGCCGCGGGCCGCCCGGCCCTGCGGTTCACCGGACCCGAGAGCAGCGTGCCGGGCCTGCTGCGCGAGGCCCGGCTGACCGGCCACGCGGTGGTCGTCCAGGGTCTTCCGGACAAACCGGAAGCGCTGATACGGCAGTTGGCCGAGGCGGAGGACGTCACCGTGCTGATCACCGGACCGCGCCCGTACGACCCCCAGTGGTGCGACACGGACCCGCTCGTCCTGGAGGCGCCGCGGCGCGGCGTCGGCGCGGTCGGGGCCTGGTCGGCGGCGCTCGGCGAGGAGCCCGGCTTCGACCTGGCCGCCACCGTCGCCCCGTACCACCTGGCCGGTGAACACATCGTCCGCGCCGCCCGGGCCGCCCGTGGCCTCGCCACGTTCGAAGGGGCCCCGCTCGCCCCCGCCCACCTGCGGCTCGCCGCACGCCAGCAGTCCGCCTCAGGTCTGGAACAGCACGCCCGCCGCATTCGGCCGGACGTCGACTGGCGGGATTTGGTGCTGCCTCCCGGACCGCTCACCCAACTGCGCGAACTCGCCCTGCGCGCCCGGCACCGCGACCGGGTCCTCGGCGAGTGGCGGCTGAGCGCGGGCGGTGGCCGGGGCCGGGGTGTCCTCGGACTGTTCGCGGGCGCGTCGGGCACCGGCAAGACCCTGGCGGCGGAGGTCGTCGCGGCCGAACTCGGCCTCGACCTCTACACGGTGCAACTGTCGTCCGTGGTCGACAAGTACGTCGGCGAGACCGAGAAGAACCTCGAACGCATCTTCACCGAGGCGGACCGCACCGACGCCGTACTCCTCTTCGACGAGGCCGACGCCGTCTTCGGCAAGCGGTCCGAGGTGAAGGACGCCCACGACCGGTACGCCAACATGGAGAGCTCCTACCTGCTCCAGCGCCTGGAGTCCTTCGACGGCATCGCGCTGCTCACCACCAACCTGCGCGCCAACATCGACGAGGCGTTCACCCGGCGCCTGGACCTGGTAGTGGACTTCCCCTTCCCCGACACCGATCAGCGCCTCGCGCTCTGGCGGCACAGTCTGTCCCACGTGCCCTGCGCGGACGACATCGACGTGAAGCAGGTGGCGGTGGTCTTCGAGCTCGCGGGTGGTTCGATCCGCAGCGCCGTGATGACCGCCGCCTACCTCGCGGCCGGCCGGGACGACACGGTCACCGCGGCCGACCTGCTGGAGGGCGCCCGGCGCGAGTACCGCAAGGCCGGCCGGCTGGTACCGGGCGAGGGGACCTGGTAGGCCGCTTCCGCGCCCGGCGCCGGTGTCACTCGGCTGCGGGGGGCACCGTGAACAGGACGGCTTCGAGCGAGCGGTTGTTGTCGACGGTGCCGCCGAAGTTGTAGGCGTTGCGCGGACCCCGGCACGTGGGGGCCTTGTCCCATTCCGAGCCGCTGAAGCGGATGTTCTGGCAGATCTGCCCGCTGCCCACGTTGATGGCGAACCCCGACATCACCTCGGCCTCCGGCTCGGTACTGCCGATGTAGTTGTCCTTGCCGTCGGGAACGATGGCCGTCCACTGCGACGGCTGCCACTTGCCCTGCCCGTTGGTCGAGGCGGGGTCGTGGAGGAACGCGTTGGCCGACGAGCCGCCGACGCCGTACACGGCGAAGTTCAGCGAGACGATCGGGACGCCCCGGGTGTCGCCGGCCATGGTGCCGTCGCAGACCGGGGGCTGCCAGCCCTCGCCCCGGACGAACGCGCGGTAGCAGATGTGGCGGCCCGAAGGGTCGTCCTTCGCCAGCCTGTTCACCGCGGTCGCCGCCGTGTTCTCCGGCGGTTTCGGAGTGGCGGACTTCTCGCCGCCGCCGGAGCCGTCGGATTCTTTGGATTTGGTTTCTTCGGTGGGTTGGGTGGCGGGTTGGGCGGTGGGTGGGGTGGTGGCGGGTGCGGGGG
>NZ_JBSFVR010000189.1:9249-14013 GCF_053592415.1 Streptomyces sp. NPDC002690
CGCCGCCGCCGGAGCCGTCGGATTCTTTGGATTTGGTTTCTTCGGTGGGTTGGGTGGCGGGTTGGGCGGTGGGTGGGGTGGTGGCGGGTGCGGGGGTGAGGGGGGCTTGGGGGGTGGGGGTGGGTGCGAGGGTGGCGCCGGCTTCGACGAGTTTTTCGTGGGTGCCGGTGGCGACGGTGGGTTTGTGGCCGAACCAGAGGGCGATGAAGGTGATGGTGAGGGCGAGGAGTATGCCGAGGAAGGTGGCGAGCCAGCGGGGGAGGAATCCGCGTTGGACGAAGGTTCCGTCGATGGGGAGGGGTGTGGTTCCGGAGCGTTGGACGGTGAGGGTGTAGGGGCGTTGTTCCGTGCTGCCGAACCAGATGATTTTGCGGGGTTTGAGGGTGGTGGTGATGAAGGCGGCGCGGCCGGGTTCTATTTGGGTGTTGCTGGGTCTGAGGTCGTAGGTGAGTTGGTCGCCGTTGTCGGTGCCGTTGAGTGAGGCGGTGAGTTTGGTGTTGCCGAGGTTGTCGATGGCGAGGCGGGGGCGTCCGCGGAATCTGCCTTTGACGGTGGGTGGGACGAGTTCGGCGCGGAGTTCGGTGAAGGGGGTGATGGTGAGGTTGCCCTCGGGGACGGTGGTTGCTTCGGGGTGTTCGGTGGGGGTGATGCGGATGGCGTAGGGGTTGGGGCCCGCGGTGGCGTCGGGGGTGCGTGGGGGTGCGAACGTCAGCTCGACGGTGCCGGTGGTTCCGGGGAAGAGGCGCAGGGTGGGTGGGTCGACGGTGGTCCAGGGTGCGATGTCGCCGACCGCTTCGAAGCGGTACTCGTCGACCACGTCGCCGGTGTTGCGCAGACGCAGGCGCACCGTGGTGCTGCTGCCGGGATCGACCGTGGCCGACGCGGGTTCCAGGGAGGTCCAAAGGCTCACCCGGCCACGCTAGGCCGCGCAGGCGCCCGGGTCATGTGACGTTGGTCGGGAGGCGCCCGCCCGCTCGGTCGCCGTATCCCCGCGGGTCATCCGCGGTTGCCCCCGGGGCTGCCCGAAAGATCCTTACCGGACGGGGTGGAGAGCGGTAGACCTGACGGATCGAAGTCCCGGACCGTCGTATTCTCCGAAGCAGCCGGCTCTTCGCCCCGTCGCGGGGGCCGGGCGGGCCCTGGGCCGGGAGAACGAGGCCGGGCCCCCGGACGCGCACTCGGCGACCGGCTGCCCGCTGTGCCGCGGTGGCGCCCGCGAGTGTCCACCGGCTGCCCTTGAGGGCAGGGAAGAGTGCCCCCGGTCAGGTCCCTGGGGACGTTTCGGCGGTGTTCCCGTGCGGGCGAGAGTAAGGCGGTTCCTGTCTCGTACCCCGAGGAGAGCAGAACATGCCGTCCTATTTGTCGCCCGGCGTCTACGTCGAGGAGGTGGCCAGCGGCTCGCGTCCCATCGAGGGAGTGGGCACGTCGGTCGCCGCCTTCGTGGGGCTCGCGCCGAGCGGTCCGCTGAACGAGCCGACCCTGGTCACCAACTGGAGCCAGTACGTGGCCGCGTTCGGTGAGTTCACCGACGGGTACTACCTGGCTCACTCCGTATACGGCTTCTTCAACAACGGCGGCTCCGCGGCCTACGTGGTCCGCGTGGGCGGTTCCGTCGAGGGTGCTCCCCTCGACGGAGCGAGTGCCCCCGGCCGTGCCGCCGTGAAGGGCTCCGTCGCCCCGGCCGCGCTGGAGGCCGGAGAGTTCCGGCCGCTCGGCGGGTTCTCGGTCGCGGCCATCGCTCCCGGCACCAACGGCGCGCTCAGCGTCGAGGTGACGCTGCCGGAGGACGACGGCCCCGCCGACCGTTTCAAGCTGACGGTCAAGGACGGCGACAAGGCCGTCGAGACCTTCGACGTGTCCGCCAAGAAGGGCGGCCGTACCTACGTCGTCACGCAGGTGAAGGAGCGCTCCAAGCTCATCACCGTCGCCGAGGCCGCGCCCGCCGGACAGCTGGTCCGGCCGGACGCCCAGACGGTGGCACTCGTGGCTCCCGCGTCGGCCGCTCCCGCCGAGTCGGCCGAGGGCGCCTACCCCGGCCCTGCCCGCTACCTGGGTGACTCCGCGGACCGCACCGGCTTCGGTGGCCTGGAGGCCATCGACGAGATCTCCATGGTCGCGGTGCCCGACCTGATGGCCGCCTACCAGCGCGGCGCGATCGACCTGGAGGCCGTCAAGGCGGTCCAGTTGGGCATGATCGCGCACTGCGAGCTGATGGGCGACCGGGTCGCGGTCATCGACCCGCCGCCGGGACTGAATGCCCGTCAGGTGCGGGTGTGGCGGCAGGAGACGGCCGGTTACGACTCCAAGTACGCGGCCCTGTACTACCCGTGGATCAAGTCCTTCGACCCGTCCGCCGGGCAGTCGGTGCTGATCCCGCCGAGCGGTCACATCGCCGGCATCTGGGCCCGCAACGACGCCGAGCGCGGTGTGCACAAGGCGCCCGCCAACGAGGTCGTGCGTGGCGCGGTGGACCTGGAGACCCAGATCACCCGCGGGGAGCAGGACCTGCTCAACCCGATCGGCGTCAACTGCATCCGCGCCTTCCCCGGCCGCGGCATCCGCGTCTGGGGAGCCCGCACGGTCTCCTCGGACCCGGCCTGGCGCTACCTGAACATCCGCCGGTACTTCAACTACCTGGAGGAGTCCATCCTCCTCGGTACCCAGTGGGTGGTGTTCGAGCCGAACGACCACGCCCTGTGGGCGCGTATCCGGCGCAACATCTCGGCGTTCCTGGTCAACGAGTGGCGCAGTGGCGCCCTCTTCGGCCAGCGCCCCGAGGAGGCCTTCTACGTCAAGTGTGACGAGGAGACCAACCCGCCGGAGTCGGTCGACGTCGGCCGGGTGGTGTGCGAGATCGGCATCGCGCCGGTCAAGCCTGCCGAGTTCGTGATCTTCCGACTGGCGCAGTTCTCCAGCGGCAGCGGAGAGCTGGAGGAGTAGCAGGGCTCCCGGGTGGTGTCCGGCGGATCGCCGCCGGACACCACCCGGGCCCCGGGCCGCCTCCATCGCCGTAACGCCGCCACCCCACAGATCTCCTTCACAAGGACAGCGAACACATGAGTCTCCAGCCGGGTGACGCCCTTACCTCACACAATTTCGGCCTGCAGATCGACGGTGTCATGGTCGAGTACCTCGCCGAGGTCAGTGGCATGAGCATCGAGCAGGACGTCATCACCTACCAGCAGAACACCCCGAACGGCCAGAACGTGGTCAAGAACATGCCGGGTGTGAAGAAGAACGGGACGTGCACGGTCATCCGCGGTATGACCCAGTCGGCCTCGTTCACCCAGTGGATCAACGAGTCGATCGCCGGCCAGATGACCACGGCCCGCAAGAACGCCTCCATCATCATGATGGACTTCCAGAACAACCCGGTGAAGCGCTACCACCTGCGCAACGCCTGGTGCAGCAAGATCGACGCGAGCACGGTGAAGGCGGGCGAGGCTTCCGCGCTCACCGAGACGGTGACCATCGTGTTCGAAGAACTGGTCATCGAGTAATGCGCCGTTCGGCCGCCAGGGCCGGTGATTTCGCCCAGGGTCCCGGTGCGGAGACGGAGCAGCCCGCGCCCGTCGTCGCACCGGAGGCGCAGGTCGCGCCCTCCGCACCGGTCCCGCCGCAGCAACAGCAGCAGCAGCAACGGTACGAACTGCGCACCGAGTTCGCGTTCCAGCTGCCGCGTGGCTATGTGGACGACTCCGGCACCGTCCACCGGGACGGGGTGATGCGGCTGTCGACGGCGCGCGACGAACTCGTCCCGCTCCGCGACGTACGCGTCCAGGAGAACCCGGCGTTCCTCTCGGTGGTGCTGCTGGGCCGGGTGATCACCCGGCTCGGCACGCTCCCGATGATGCACGACGGCATCGTGGAGAACATGTTCGCCTCCGACCTCGCCTTCCTGCAGGACTTCTACCGTCAGATCAACGCGGAAGGCCACACCCGCGCTTCGGTGGAATGCCCGCACTGTTCCGAGCCCTTCGAGGTCGAACTCGGCGGGAGCCGCCTGGGGGAATCGTGACGTACGCGAACGACCGGCTGCACGAGGAGATCGCGTACGTCGCCTACCACTTCCACTGGAGCCTGGAGCAGATTCTGGACCTGGAACATCAGGACCGTCGTCGATACACCGATCAGATCGCGTCCTTCGTGACGCGTGCCGGCGTGGAGGGCTGAGCGGTGGGGTTCCTGGAGCGGTTGTGGGCCGGTCGAACGGGCGACACCGGGACGAGCATGGCGGCCGTACCCCCCGAGGGGGCGGCGGAGTCGTCGCGAGGCGGCGCCGACACCGGCCGGGCGGCCGAACCCGCGGGCGTACGCGCTCCGGTCGTCGCCGCCTGGGCCGGACTGCCGCCGATCCAGCGCGCCGTGGCGGGCGGACCGGCGGGAGTCGCGGACTCCGCGTTCGGCAGCCGGCTGCCGACCTGGCAGAACCCGTCGTTCATGGGCACCGCGTCCCACGCGGTACTGGACGGCCGGCTCACTCCGGTACTCGGCACAGCGGCGAACCCGGTGTCGGCCAGGCCCGTACCGGGTCTCGAACACCGGGCGGGGGCACTGCCCTTGGCCGGCAACGACGCCACGGTGCGGCGTGCCCCGGCGGTACCGCTGCGGGCGCTACCGGTGAGTCTCCCGGCGGCCCCCGGCGCGACCGGAGGACCCGCGTCCGCGCGGGGCTCGGCCTGGCCCCCACCGCGTTCAGTCCCAGAAGCCGCAATACGCCCACCATGGTCGTCGACGCGGCGACAGCGGGTTCGAGTACCTCCT
>NZ_JBSFVR010000190.1:0-13869 GCF_053592415.1 Streptomyces sp. NPDC002690
TCTACGCCCTGGCCACCAACCCGGGCGCGCGCACCAAGGACGGCCAGAAGTTCGGCGACGGCAACCCGGCGCTGCTCGACCAGAAGGTCCGTCAGCACACCGCGCGCCACGCAGCAGAAGAGCGTCTGCACCCCCACCGCGCAGAGCAGAGTGGTCCAGCCGATCGCGTAACGGGGGTGGTAGGTGGTGAGGGTCTCGGCGGTCACGAACCACTGGAGCAGTGTCAGCCCGAGGACCGCCGGGAACTCGGCCGCCGCGGAGCGCGACAGCCGCGGCCGGTACAGGCCGCGGGAGGAGTGCAGCAGCAACTGCGCGGCCGCCTGGACGGCGAAGACGGCGACCGGCCACCGCGGAGTGGGGCCCACCGCCGGGGCGAGGCCCGCGACGAGCCCGTCCGCCGCCACGAGCAGCACGGTCAGCCGGTGACGGCCGACCTGCCGGGCGACCGGCTCGGAGTAGCGCCGGACGGGGCCGCCGCGTGGTCGATGGACGGTGGAAGAAGCAGGGGGCAGCGTGGTCTCCCGGGCAGTGCCCGGGAGTGATGCACTCTCCGTCGTCATCGCTCGGTGCGCTCTCTCGTCGTGGTGCCGGACGGGTGGACAAGTTCCTGGTAGAGGAGGGTGACCTCCGCGGCTGTCCTGCGTACGTCGAAGACCGCACGGGCGTGGAGCTGGGCGGCGGAGCCGAGTCGCGTACGGAGTCCGGCGTCGGACAGCAGGGCGGTGAGCGCGGCGGCCATGGCATCCGGGTCGTCCGGCGGGACGAGGCAGTGGGCGTCCTGCCCGGGTGGCAGGCTTTCCCTGGCGCCTGCCACGTCCGTCATCACCACCGGTCTGCCGCAGGCCATCGCTTCCAGCGGCGCGAGAGCCATGCCCTCCCAGCGCGAGGGCAGGACGACGGCGTCGGCCGCGTGGATCCAGGGACGGACGTCGTCGGCCGCTCCGGCGAACAGCACGTCGGCCGGGGCCGCTCCACGCAGCCGGGCTTCCTCCGGTCCGCTGCCCACCAGGGCGAGCCGGGCGGCTCCCGGAGGCATCGCGCGCCACGCCTCCAGCAGGACGTCCTGCCCCTTCTGCCGGCTCAGACGGCCGACACAGACCAGCAGAGGCGGCCCGTCGGGGAGACCGAGCGCGGCCCGGGCGGCGGCGCGGTCCCCGGCGTCGGCCGGACGGAAGTGGGCGAGATCGATGCCGTTGAGGATCACCGACCAGCGGGCCGCGATGCCCGCCCGCTCGCCCGCCAGCCGTTCCGAGGCGCTGACACAGAGCACCCGGTCCGCCCAACGCGCCCCGAAACGCTCCCACTTCAGCGCGGTCGAGGCGGTCCCTCCCCGTACCGCCTCGAACGACCAGGCGTGCGGCTGGAAGACGGTGGGAATCCGGCCGCGTACCGCCAGCCGGCCCGCGAGACCGGCCTTCGCGCTGTGCGCGTGCACCACCTGCGGGCGGTGTTCCCGTACCAGCGACCGGGCTCCGGCGATCTCGCGTGCCAGTCCGGGGCCGGGGTTGCGAACGGCCCGCCAGTCGTGGACCTCCGCCCCCGCGGCGGATGCCCGCGCGGCCAGCGGGCTGTCGGGCGGACACGCCACGGCGGGCCGGAGTCCGGCGCGTACCTGCGCCCGCACGAGATCGACGACGACCCGGGCGACGCCGCCCTCCACAGGCTGAACGAGGTGAAGAATCTTCAACAGAATTGCTCCGGGGTGACGTTCTCGCGGCGCCTTCGGCAGTTTTCGTACGCATCCTCGACGTGACCGGTCGAAGGGGCGCGGCCGGTTGGAAGATGTGCACGTGCGTTCTGTGTGATTTCCGGGGAGCGGGCGGGGGCGCCCGCCTTTTCCGAGCGGGGCCGTTCGCGTCGCGCTTTCGCGCGAGGACGGAAAATGAGCTAAACAGAAGTGCACTTTGACAGACTGTCAGCCGGAATGCGTGTATGACTCGCTCGCGCGACCAGCCGCGCCAGACCCGAATGCCGCGCCTCGCCGAGCTGTTCGAACGCCGGTGTGCTCCGGTCCCGTACGCGCGGAAACGTTCTTCCTGCGTAAGTGGAAGCGATCCCGGACTGCTTCCCGGCCGCTCCTCGGCGGCTTCCTGACCCGTTCACCCGATGGGCATTGCGCCCTTCGCCGGTGTTTCCGATCGGGTCCTTTCCCAGAGGGGGAAGCGGAAGCAGTGGCCCGGTCGGGGGACTTCACCGAATTCACCGGTGGAGACGTCACCACTCACCCGGAGAGCCGATTCTTCCGGCCGCATGCTCCGGCGGCCACTCACCGGTGCATTCCGCCGCGCCGCCGCCGAACGTTTTCCGTGACGCGCTCCGACGACGCTGCCGCGGCCACCCTCCGCGTTCCCGCTCGAAAAGGGGGCGGCCCCGGCGGAACCGGCCCCGGCCCTGCCGCGTCGTCCTTCGGTGCGGTCCGGACCGGAGTCCGGCCGGACCCGTACACCAGCCGGGCCACCCTGGTACGGCGCGGAGCGGGACGCCCCGGCGTCCCCGTACGGACCGAGGAGAGCGATGCGACCGGCAAGGACACCCTCGCCCGTGCCTCCGGGTGAACCGCCGGCCCACGCGCCCGCGCCCTCGGCCGGCCGGCACGGGTGGCACCGCCCCGGCCGCCGGACAGCGCTGCTGCCGGTGCCGGCCCTGGTGATCGCCGCGCTGCTCGCCGTGCCCCGACTGCTCCCCAACACTCCCGGCCGGCTCGGAAGTCTGCTGGAGACCCTGCTGCCGTGGCTCGGCCTCGCCGTGCCGGTACTGCTGTGCGTGGGGCTCCTGAGGCGGGCACCGCTCGCCGTCGTGGTCGCGCTGCTGCCCGCCCTCGTCTGGGGCGTCCGGTTCGGCGGCCTCTTCCTCACGGGGACGGACGACTCCGGCCGCCTGGTCGTGGTCCAGCACAACGTGAGCGACGAGAACGCCGACCCTGCGGGCACCGCGGCGGCCCTGGCATCGAGCGGGGCGCGGATCGTGGCCCTGGAGGAGCTCACGCCGCAGGCCCTGCCGGTGTACGGGAAGGCCCTCGCGTCGCGGCTCCCGCACCACGGGGTGAGCGGCACCGTGGGGCTCTGGTCGGCCTTCCCCCTCACGGACGTGCGCCCCGTGGACATCCGGCCGGACGGTATCGCGGACGGCTGGGACCGAGGTTTGAGGGCCACCGCGCACACCCCGGACGGTGACCTCGCCGTGTACGTCGCCCACCTGCCGTCCATCCGCCTCGGCGCGACGGGCCTGCGCTCCGGCCTCCGCGACGAGAGCGCCGCCCTCCTCGCCACCGCGATCCGCGACGAACCGCTGGAGCGGGTCCTGCTGCTCGGTGACCTCAACGGCACCGTGGACGACCGTGGGCTCGGCCCGTTGCTCGCGCCTCTGGACGCCCCCGGCTCCGGCGTGGCGTTCAGCTGGCCCGCGGCCTTCCCGGCGGCCAGGATCGACCAGGTCCTCGCACGCTCCGTCCCCCTCACCGGCATCCGTACCCTGCCCGCCACCGGCAGCGACCATCTGCCGGTCGCCGTCTACGCCGACCTGCGGGCCGAGGGCGCTGAGTAGCCGTACTCATGCGTATGCGCGGCTTTCCGGACGACCATGACGGGGCGTCATGTCGTCGTGGTCGAAACCGGGGGGCAGCATGGGAAAGTTCATGGGCGCGGTCTTCGCCGTCGCCGTTCTGGCGGGCTCGGTGGCGCTGCTGTACGCCACCGACGCACCCCTCGCCACGGTCCTGGGGGTGGGGGCCGGCATCGCCTGCCTGCTCTGGTTGCTTCTTCTGCTGACCCTCCCATGGAACCTCTACTTCCGGGCGCGGTCCGTCCTCGCCGAGATCGCCGTCAGCCGGGACAAAGGTCTGGAGATCGGCCGGGCCCGCGACGACGAGGCGGAGCGCATCGCGCGGATGATGCTGCGGGTGGCGGTGGCGGGCCACGCCCTGACCGCCCTGCTGGTTCTCGTCGCCACCCTCGTTCTCGGGGGCAGGGCGGGTTACTGGGTGGCTGCCTTCTTCCTGCTGAGTACCGTCTTCCGGCCTGCCGGCGCCTACTTCGCCCAACTGAGGGAGCGACTCGGCTCCCTCCTCAAGGACGTCACCTTTCCGCGCGACGACGTGGTGGAGCTGCGCGGGAAGGTGGACAGCCTGACAGCGGGTACGAAGGCCCTGGAGGAGCGGGTGGAGGAGCAGTACCGGGCCCTCGCCGAACTGCGGCGGACCGCCGACGCCTCGGGACTCTCCGCGCACCGGCGGGCCGATGAGGCCGACCGCCGGATCGAGGCCCTGGCGCGGGAGTTCGAGTCGACGGTGAACCGGCTGACCAGCAACGAGGAGATCATCACCGGTCTCAAGGCGTTCCTGCGGCTGCTGCGGGCCGACAACGGGGTGGCGCGACCCCGTTCATGAGTACGGGGGCGCGGCGGAGTGAGTAGCCCGGCGCATCCGGCGGTCGGTGCACCGGCGGTCGAATAGGACCATGCCCACTCCTTCGAGGCCCGCCGATCCCAAGCCCACCGGTTCGACGTCCGCCGCTCCGAGTCCGCGCCCGCGCATCCGCCACGTCACCGTGGCCGGCTCCGCCCTGGCCGGTGCCCTCCTCCCGCTCGTCGCCGGTGTCCTGCTGGCGCGGATGGCCGCCGGCGACCCGATGGCCTCGGTGAACGCGCTGCTCACCCGTACCGGCCCCGGCAGTCCCGTACCGCCCTCGCAGTGGCGCGGCTGCGGTCGCGCGGTGCTGCACCGGCGCAGGGCGGGCGGGGCGGTCGCGGGGCGTATGGCGAGCGGTGCCGCCAGGCTCGTACGCGGAGCACGGGTCACATCCGGGAGTAGCTCCGCATGGTGATCGTGTCGAAGGGGAGCCAGAGCACGGGGGTGGCGCTCGGCGGGCTGCCGGGTGACGCCTGGAGCGTGGCCAGGTCCGAGGCGCCGAGAGCCTGCCGGTAGACCCGGACCTCGTCGAGGGAGCCGTTCAGGGTCTGGGTTCCGTCGGTCTTGCTGCCCAGGCGGAGTCCGTCGATCGCGAAGGTGTCGGTCGCGGTGAGGGCTCCGGCGCCGAGCTCGGCGGTGGCCGCCTGGGTGGCCAGGTTGTCCACCGCGAGGGTCAGGGAGTCACCGGAGCGGACCAGGGTCAGGTGGTGCCACGCGCCGTCTCCGAAGGCGGCCCGGCTCCCCGTGGGGTCCGTGGCCAGGACGCGGACTCCGGAGGTTCCGGTCTCGACGTCTGCGAAGACGCCGTGGTTCGCGGGGCTGGCGCGGAGCCAGACCTGGCGTTCCCCGCTGCCGGCCCCGTAGGCCCAGAGGAGGACCTGATCCTGCGTGGCGGGCGTCGCGGCGTACTTGAACCAGAGCGAGAGGGTGAAGTCGGAGGTCTCCCCCTGTCGGCGTGGTCGCGTCGAGGGGGCCACCGCCTCGGGTGCGAGCGCGAGGCTGGGACTGTAGGGCACCACCGCGGCGGTGCCGGGCGTACCGTCCAGGCGCAGGCCGGTACCGAGTCTGCCCGCGGTGTCGGTGCTGCCGCCGTTCAGCACGTAGGCGTTGTTGCACCAGCCGGAGTGGTCGGGGGTCGCGGGAGTGGTCTCGGGGGCGGCCCGGCTCGCCGGGATGGTGTAGACGTACTTGTCGTCGAAGCTCCAGCGCACCGAGAGACCGGACGTCGGGGAGAGCGCTCCGCCCGTCGCGACCGCGTTGCGTTCGGCGGCGCTGAGGGCGTGGTCGTAGAGGCGGAAGTCGTCGAGGGCGCCGTTGAGGATCTTGGTCCCGTCAGGCTTGGAGCCCACGCGGACGCCGCTGATTCCGCTTGTCCGAGTGCCGGTGAGGGAACCGCTCAGAACACCGGAGGCTGTCTTCGACGCCTGGAGGACGACCGCGTCCTTGCCGTCGACGGTCTGCACGCCCCAGGCATCGAGCTGGACGGCGCCGCCGTGGCGTTGCAGCTGGAACAGGTGCCACTCGTCGTCTCCGAAGTTCTGCCCGCCGGCATCGGTCTCCACCTGCACGAGGGAGCCCGTGTCGGACTCGACCGTGGCCAGCAGCGTGGTCCTGTCCGTCCGGTACACCGCCTGGACCCAGAGTTGTGCCGGTCTCGTCCCGTTGGGGCCGTAGGCCCAGAGGAGGGCGCGCGGGCCGGCAGTGGCGGAGCCGGAGAACTTGAACCACATCGCGTACGTGAAATCGCGGTCGGCGACGTCCAGTGCCGGCGTGAGCTCCGAGGAGACGCCGGGAAGTGCCGAAGTCACCGGCAGCGCTTCACGGAATCTGCCGGTCGCCGTCTTCTTGGCGCCCAGGAGGGTGCCGTCGGTGCAGTGGCCGGACTCGTCGTCGGTGCCGGTGATCACCGTGGTGTTCACCGCGGTCGTCCGGTCGAGCACCTGGAACGGCAGGCGCACCACGAGGTTCGCGTCGGCGGCCGTGTCCGCCGCCGGATCGGCCGACCCGCTCACCGGGTCGCGGCTGGTGCCGGCGGTGGTCAGCGAGGCGCGCTGGGCGGAGGAGAGCGCGCTCCGGTACAGGCGGAACTCGTCGATCTTCCCGACGAAGGTGCTGGAGGCGTCGACGGGTTTGGCGCCGATCCGTAGCCCGAGGGACGAGCCGCCGGCGTCACCGGAGACGTCACCGGTGACGGCGCCGGCCGACACTCCGACGGGACCGCTGTCGACCTGGAGATCGAGGCGGCTCCTGGTCCGGGTGAGGGTGACGACGTGCCACACGTTGTCGCCGAAGGCGCAGGCGCACGCCGACGTGTCCTGGAGTGTTGCCTGGGCCTGGTCGGTACCACTGCTCTGGGCCCATGCGTACAGCCGGTTGGTGTTCCGCTGGGTCCGGAGCCAGACCTGTGGTGCTGTCGATCCGGTTCCGTTGGACCAGAACAGGATGTGGTCGCTCTCGTCGGTGGGGTTCACCGTCCGCGCCTGATACTTGAACCACAACGAGTAGGTGAAGTCGCCCGTCCCCGTGCGCAGCGACCGGGCGTACGGAACGTCGGCGTAGCCACCCGCCGCGAGAGCGAGGTTGTTGTTGTTCAGTGCGGCCTCACCCGGCCCGCGGAGCGGGTCGGTGCTGCTCAGTGTCGCTGCCGCGGAGCTGAGGTAGCCGTCGTTCGCCTGCGGGGAGGCGTCCGGAGTGGTGGCACCGAGGGCGGGGACCTCCTGGGTCGACGTGCTCCCGGGCGGTGACGCGTCGCATCCCGTGTCGAGCTGCTCCTGGGAGAAGCGGATGAACCGGATCTCGTCGGCGGAACGGGTCGCGCCGCCCTCGTAGAGCAGGCCGATCTCGTCGTCCTCCAGCAGGGCCAGGTCGGAGTAGGCCGCCCGGTCCGAGGCGACCAGCCGTCCGGCGGGGTTCCAGGTGCCGTCGCAGCGCGACCATATGGTCATCGCGGCTCTGGTGGGCTTGTCCGAGTCCTTGTCCAGGCCGGCCGGGGCGGAGAGCAGTACCTCCTCCTTCACACCCTTCGAGGGGTCCGCCCGCCGCACGGTCAGGACGGAGCCCTGGATGTCGCTGGGGGACGGCAGGGACCCGTCGGTGAAGGCTCCGACCTCCGGGACCGCATCGCCCTGGGGCGTCTCCTCGGTGGTCTGTCCGAGCCGGTGCGCACCGGTGGCGCCCTCGTCGCGTGCCGCCAGGAGCACCTCGCCGCCCGCCACCTCGGTCACACTGACCTCGGAGGGCTTCTTCCCGCCGGCCGGGTACGAGTTCGCGGCCTTCGTGGCTCTCCACCGCGGGTTCTCCGCGCCCGGGTCGAGGTAGAGGTAACCGGCGTAGACGCCACCCCCCGACTGCTGGTGGGCGCCCACGACGAGACGGTCCTTGTTCACCCCCTGCGTGAGCTGCACCCCGTGGCCGGGGCCGGTCGCGAACCAGTCCGACGCGCTGGGAGAGGGGGCGAGGCTGACGTCCAGGGCGGTGGGCGCACTCCAGGTGAGCCCGTCGTCGCTGCTCTCCTGCACCCACGGAGTCCGGGGATAGCTGAAGTTGACCGGGTTGGACGTGGAGAGGAGGTAGACGCGGTGGTTGACCTTGTCGACCACCGGTGCGGGGTTGCTGCGGGTGACCGGAGACCCGGCCCAGGTGCCTGCCGGGACTGCCGAGCCCGGTCCGTAGGCCCCGAGCGCGGTGTCGCCTGCGGGGACGACCTTGACCGGTCCCCAGGTGCGGCCGTCATTGGTGGACCGCCGCACGACGAGGTCGCTGTCGCCCCGGTCGCCGCAGGACTGCGTCTTGCGGCCCTCGGCGAAGGCGAGGAGCGAGCCGTCGCCCGTGGTGACCAGGGCGGGTATGCGGTAGCAGCCGTAACCGCCGGTTCCGGCACTGAAGAGGACTTGTTGCGGCAGCTTCCCGATGTCGGAGGTCTGCGAGGAGGTGGCGACGCCCGACGCGGTGGCGTGGGGCACGACGCCGGGGGCTCCTGCCAGGGAGAGAGCGAGGCCGAAGGAGAGGAGAGCCGATCGCCACCGCAGCCGCCCCCGACGAAGGGCGACGGCGGTCCGAAGGGTGGCCCAATCCGCTGAGCGTCCTGAGAATATTCGCACCGCACAAGCGTAATGATCAATCCGCCTTGGCCGTCGGTGAGTTCACGTCAGTTCGGCAGCGCTCAGTTTCTTATGGTGCCGTGCAATCTCTCCGGGCGCGGGCGAGGGGAGCACGGTGGACGCGTTGCGCCGCCGTATCGGCCCCGCCTGCCGCGGTAAGGGCTGTCCCGCGATTCCTGGCGGGTGCGCGACGACAGCTACGGCACCTCGCAGCGTTGTCGGAACATCCCGCTTCATCCAGTATGCGAACGCTCCTCCGCCTTGCGATGCACCGCATCCGACGCCGCGCACTGATCCACCAGGAATTGGTGGGACAGCCCCTACGCAAACCGTACGGACACCAGCCCGGCGCCCGACGCGGCCGGTTCGGCCGCCGGGGGAGACGCCCAGAACCGGGTCACTTCCCTGCTGCGGGCACCCACCGAGGGCGGGACCACAGGGCTACGCCGAAGGCGACCCCATCAACCGCATCGACCCAAACGGGCTTTTCAGCTCTTGGCCAATTCCTGCTGCTCACGGTCGCTCATTCACCGATTGTCCCAGGACACCGGCAACCGTCCGGTCTCAGTACCAAGGGCGTGCAGGGGATTGACTTGCTGTCGAACACCCGGCCCGAGCTGCGGTGCAAAGACTGGCAACACGCAACTTATTCTTCTGCAAGCTCTTAGGATGGCGAGCGGGCCGTGACTGGCGTTCAGGTGGAGTACCACCGGGGAGCGGACTGACACCTTGTCGCTGCCGTACGCCTGGGCACTCCACCGTGAAGCTCAGGAGCAGCACGTGGCCCGGACACAGACATTCCGCCTCATGGACGGCACCGCCCTCGCCCGTCGTACCGTCGAAGCGGCCTCGGCCTCGGCGGCCGACATCCTGGGGCGGACGGGTACGGCCCCCTGCCTGGCGACGGTACTCGTCGGCGAGGACCCCGCTTCGGTGACCTACGTACGGATGAAGCGCGCCCGGTGCGAGAAGGCCGGCATCGAGTCACGTCATGTGGCTCTGCCCGCCCAGATCTCCACCGCCGGGCTGGTCGAGACGATCACGGAACTCTCCGAGGACCCCGGGGTGCACGGCATCCTGCTCCAGCACCCGGTGGGCCCTCACATCGACGAGCGCGCCGCGTTCGAGGCGATCGCGCCGGAGAAGGGCGTCGACGGCGTCACCATGCACTCCTTCGCCGCCATGGGATTCGGCCTGCCCGGCTTCGTCTCCTGCACCCCCGGCGGGATCATGCGACTGCTCGACGCGTACGAGGTCGACCTGGCGGGCAAGCACGCCGTCGTCGTGGGGCGCAGCGCCATCCTCGGCAAGCCCGCCGGCATGCTCCTGCTCGGCCGGGACGCCACGGTGACGTACTGCCACTCCCGTACGGTCGACCTGCCGGGGCTCGTGCGGGAAGCCGACGTTCTGATCGCCGCCGTCGGCAGGCCGCGCTTCATCGACGGTGCGGACATCAAGCCCGGGGCGGTGGTGATCGACGCGGGCTACAACCCCGGCAACGTCGGGGACGTCGACTTCGAGTCCGCCCGTGAACGGGCCGGGCTGATCACCCCGGTGCCCGGGGGTGTCGGGCCGATGACCATCGCCGTGCTCCTCGATCAGACGGTTGAAGCGGCGACGCGTCAACTCGGTCTGGACTGACGGGCCGGCTTCCGGGCGGCGCGCCCGGTCACCCCACCGCGTGCGGCGTGGTGTCCGGGCGCTCGAACTGGGTGCGGTACAGCTCCTCGTACCGTCCGCCGACGGAGAGAAGTTCCTCGTGGGTGCCGCGTTCGACGATGTGCCCCGCCTCCACGACGAGGATCTGGTCGGCCGCCCGTACCGTCGAGAGCCGGTGCGCGATCACCAGCGCGGTCCGGCCCTCCAGTGCTTCGGCCAGCGCCTCCTGCACCGACGCCTCCGAGGTGGAGTCGAGGTGCGCGGTCGCCTCGTCGAGGATCACCACCCGCTGACGGGCCAGCAGCAGCCGGGCGATGGTGAGCCGCTGCCGCTCCCCGCCCGAGAGCCGGTAGCCGCGCTCGCCGACCACCGTGTCCAGCCCGTCCGGGAGCGAGGCCACCAGCCCGTCGAGCCGCGAGCGGCGCAGTGCGTCCCAGATCTCCTCCTCCGTGGCCCCGGGCCGCGCCAGCAGCAGGTTGGCCCGCACGGACTCATGGAACAGGTGCCCGTCCTGGGTCACCATGCCGATCGTCTCGCGCAGTGAGTCGGCGGTCAGGTCGCGGACGTCCACGCCGTTCAGCCGGACGGCCCCCGCGTCGGCGTCGTACAGCCGGGGGAGCAGCTGCGCGATCGTGGACTTCCCCGCCCCCGAGGAGCCGACCAGTGCGACCATCCGGCCCGGCCGCGCGGTGAAGGACACCTCGTGCAGCACCTCGGCGCCGCCCCGGTCGTCCAGCGTGGCGACCGACTCCAGTGACGCGAGGGAGACCTTGTCGGCCGACGGATAACCGAACGAGACGCCGTCGAACTCCACCGAGACCGGCCCGTCCGGCACCCCGCGCGCGTCCGGCTTCTCGGCGATCAGCGGCTTCAGGTCCAGGATCTCGAAGACGCGCTCGAAGCTGACCAGGGCGCTCATCACCTCCACCCGCGCCCCGGCGAGCGAGGTGAGCGGCGCGTACAGACGGGTCAGCAGCAGGGCGAGCGAGACGACGGCACCGGGTTCGAGCGTGCCCCGCTGGGCGTAGTGGCCGCCGAGCCCGTAGACCAGCGCGAGCGCCAGCGCGGAGACCAGGGTGAGGGCGGTGATGAAACCGGACTGCGCCATGGCCGTACGGACCCCGATGTCCCGTACCCGGCGGGCCCGGGCGGCGAACTCGGCGGACTCGTCCGCGGGCCTCCCGAACAGCTTGACGAGGGTCGCGCCCGGCGCCGAGAAGCGCTCCGTCATCTGTGTCGCCATCGCGGCGTTGTGCGCGGCGGCCTCCCGTTGCAGCGAAGCCATCCGGGCGCCCCGGCGGCGGGCCGGGACGACGAACACCGGCAGCAGCACCAGGGCGAGCAACGTGATCTGCCAGGAGATGCCGAGCATCACGGCGAGCGTCAGGACCAGGGTCACGAGGTTGGAGACCACGCCCGAGAGGGTGTTGCTGAACGCCCGCTGCGCCCCGATGACGTCGCTGTTCAGCCGGCTCACCAGCGCCCCCGTGCGCGTGCGGGTGAAGAAGGCCACCGGCATTCGTTGGACGTGGTCGAAGACCGCCGTCCGCAGATCCAGGATGAGCCCCTCGCCCAGGTTGGACGACAGCCAGCGGGTGACCAGCCCGAGGCCCGCGTCGGCCACCGCGATGAGCGCGATGAGCAGCGCGAGACGGACGACGGTGTCGCCCGACCCGCCCCGTACGATCGCGTCGACCACCTTGCCCGCGAGGACCGGGGTGGCCACCGCGAGCAGGGCCCCGGCCACGCTGGCGACCAGGAACCGCAGCAGACGTCGGCGGTGCGGGCGGGCGAAGTCGAGGATGCGGCGCAGGGTCGCCCCCGAGAACGGCCGGCGGTCGCGCTCGGCGTTCATCACGCTGTGCAGCGACGACCAGGCGGTGAATTCCATGTCCATGCCAGAGCTCCGGGTTCTTCCGACCTGCGTGCGGCCCGCGAGGGCCCGTGGGACAGGAAATTAGGACCTCAAGCATTGTTGAGGTCAAGGGGGTTCATCGTCGCGCGGGGCAGGTTCGGTACGGGTGGACACGCCGGGCAGGCCCCGCGACAGTGTCCCCCGGAAGCGGTACGCGCCGCACGGTGCGACGGTGGACACGCGTGCCGCTGTGGCACCCGGACCCGGCGGAAGGAACCACGAGGTGCGTATCGACCTGACGGGCAAGAAGGCGGTCGTCACCGGATCGTCGCAGGGCATCGGTCTCGCCATCGCCTCCGGCCTCGCCGCCGCGGGCGCCTCGGTGGTGCTGACCGGACGCGATGCGGACCGGTTGGAGTCGGCCGCGCGGACCCTGCGCGACGGGGTGCCGGACGCGGACGTCCGGACCGTCGCCTGCGACCTGGTCGGCGAGGAAGGCGCCGAACGGCTCCAGCGGGCCGTTCCGGAGGCCGACGTCCTCGTCAACAACCTCGGCGTCTTCGGGGCGCGTCCTGCGCTGGAGATCACCGACGAGGAGTGGCGGACCTACTTCGACACGAACGTCCTCAGCGCGGTCCGGCTGATCCGCCGCTATCTCCCCGGGATGAAGGACAGGGGCTGGGGGCGGGTGCAGAACATCGCGAGCGACTCGGCGATCGTGATCCCCGCCGAGATGATCCACTACGGCATGTCCAAGACCGCGCTGCTCGCGGTCTCCCGGGGCTTCGCCAAGGAGGCGGCCGGAACCGGGGTGACGGTCAACTCGGTGATCGCCGGCCCCACCCACACCGGAGGCGTCGAGAAGTTCGTGTACGAACTGGTGGA
The DNA here is from genome assembly GCF_053592415.1 of Streptomyces sp. NPDC002690. Taxonomy (NCBI): domain Bacteria; kingdom Bacillati; phylum Actinomycetota; class Actinomycetes; order Kitasatosporales; family Streptomycetaceae; genus Streptomyces; species Streptomyces sp. NPDC002690. The sequence goes on from NZ_JBSFVR010000190.1 coordinate 12,905, forward strand.
CAAGGACCTCCCCTGGGACGAGGCGCAGCGTGCCTTCATGCGCCTGCACCGGCCGCAGTCGCTGCTCCAGCGCCTCATCGAACCCGAGGAGATCGCCAACCTGGTGGTCTACCTCAGCTCCACCCAGGCATCCGCCACCACGGGTGCGGCGGTCCGGGTGGACGGTGGGTACGTCGACTCGATCGTGCCCTGACGCCGCAGGGAAGGGTGGGGAGGGGCGGTCGGGGCCGTGCCCGCGGGCTGGCATGATCGTGGGTATGGACGAGAGCATCATCGCCGCGTGTGACGGGGCGTCGAAGGGCAACCCCGGGCCCGCCGCCTGGGCGTGGGTGGTCGCGGACGCGGCTGGGCGCCCGCAGCGCTGGGAGGCGGGACCTCTGGGCACCGCCACCAACAACGTCGCCGAGCTGACCGCCCTGCGTTCGCTGCTGGAGTCGACGGACCCGGCGGTGCCGGTCGAGGTGCGCATGGACTCGCAGTACGCGATGAACGCCGTGACCAAGTGGCTGCCCGGCTGGAAGCGCAACGGCTGGAAGACCTCGGGCGGCAAGCCGGTCGCCAACAAGGAGCTGGTCGTACGCATCGACGAGCTGCTCTCCGGGCGCGCGGTGCGTTTCCAGTACGTCCCCGCCCACCAGGTCGGTGGTGACCCGCTGAACGCGCTGGCGGACCAGGCCGCGAGCGAGGCGGCGGTGTCCCAGGTGCCCGCCGGTACGGCCCACGGGACGGCCGCCCTGCCCGAGCCCGCCCCGTCACGAGCGGTGAAGAGCGCCCCCGGGAAGACCGCGAAGGCATCCTCCGGCGGAGCCCGTACCGGGGCCACGATCCGGGCCAAGTTCGCCGGTCGGTGCCGTTGCGGCAAGTCCTACGGCCCGATGTGTCCGTCGACGACGGCCTGATGGAGGAGGTCCATCCGGTTCTCGACGCCCGGCATGCCGTTGGGGATCTTGCTGAAGTCGTCGCGC
>NZ_JBSFVR010000191.1:0-13863 GCF_053592415.1 Streptomyces sp. NPDC002690
CTTGGCGTGACGGCCCCGGCGGCCGGCGGGCGAGCTGCCGCCGGGGGTGCGGTCGTCGTCGTCCTGCTGCGCCGCGGCGGCCTTCTTCGACTTGGAGCGGGCCCGGAGGAACTCGATCGCGATCGGCACCACGGAGATGAGCACGATCAGGACGAGCATCGCCTCGATGTTCTGGTGCACGAACTCGATCTTGCCGAGCACCGCTCCGAGCACGGTCACCCCGACGCCCCAGAGGATGCCGCCGACGATGTTGAAGATCAGGAACGAGCGGTAGTTCATCCGGCTGACGCCGGCGATGATCGGCGTGAAGGTGCGGACCACCGGTACGAAGCGGGCCAGGATGAGCGACTTCGGGCCGTACTTCTCGAAGAACTCGTGCGCCTTCTCGACGTTCTCCTGCTTGAAGAGCTTGGAGTCCGGCCGGTTGAAGAGGGCCGGGCCCACCTTCCGGCCGAAGAGGTAGCCGACCTGGTCCCCGATGATCGCCGCGAGCCCGATCAGCACGCAGACCAGCCAGAGCGGGTAGCGGAGCTGGCCGGTGGTCACCAGCAGGCCCGTGGTGAACAGGATGGAGTCGCCGGGCAGGAAGAACCCGATCAGCAGTCCGGACTCGGCGAACACGATGAGGAGGACGCCGGGGAGTCCGAAGGTGTTGATCAGATAGTCCGGGTCCAGCCAGCTCGGGCCGAGCGCAAGCGTATTCAAAGGTCCGGGCTCCAGGATCGTTCGATGGGCGGCTGCGTGGCGCCCCACAAGCTATCAACGCCCCGAAGACCCTCCGCGTTCCAGTGGCCGAGTTGAGCGTGCGCACGACACCGGCCGGGGCAAAGCTGGACACCAGGAGGTGTCACCCATGGGCATCGAGGATTACGGCGGCGGCCAGAGCGACCACGCGGACGTGCTCGTCGTCACCACGAACGACGTACCCGGGCACCAGGTGACCCGGGTGATCGGCGAGGTGTTCGGGCTGACCGTGCGCTCCCGCCACCTGGGCAGCCAGATCGGCGCCGGGCTGAAGTCGATGATCGGCGGCGAGCTGAAGGGGCTGACCAAGACCCTGGTCGAGACCCGCAACCAGGCGATGGAACGCCTCGTCGAGCAGGCGCGGGCGCGCGGCGCCAACGCGGTGCTGATGATGCGCTTCGACGTCTCCGAGGCGGCGGACGTGGGCACGGAGGTCTGCGCGTACGGAACGGCCGCGGTGATCAGCGAGCTGTAGCGGCTCCGCGCGGACACCCCCGAGGCTCCGGACACCCGGGGCCCTCCGGACACCCGGGACACCCGGGACCCTCCGGACACCCGGGACGCTCCGGGCGCCCGGGCTTCGGGGCGCCCGGACCCCGGAGCGCCCGGGACTCGCCGGGCCTCGGGCGTCCGCCCGGGAGCCGCTGGGTGATTTACGGGTTATGCGGCATTCGCGTGGATAGGGTGAGCCGGTGGCCCCCACCTCGCCCTCCCCCGCGACGCCCTCCTCACCGGCCCCCGCCGGGCACGAGCCCGCCCCCACGCCCGCCCGGCGGCTGCTGCCCGTCGTGCTGCCGGCGCTGGTGGTGGGCGTCGTCTCGGCGCTGGTCCTGCTCGGCGTGAGCCTGCTGGCCGAACAGTTCCAGGACGTGCTCTGGAAGACCCTCCCGGACGCGCTCGGCATCGGCCGGTTCTCCTCGCTCTGGATGATCGTCATGCTCACCGCGACCGGTATCGCGGTGGGGATCGCCGTCCACCTGGTGCACGGCCACGCGGGCCCCGACCCGGCCACCACCGGACTGGTCGGCGCCCCGCTCGCCCCCGGGGTCGTCCCCGGGCTGCTGCTGGTCACCGTGCTGGCGCTGGCGGGCGGGGTGAGCCTCGGGCCGGAGAACCCGATCACCGAGGCGAACATCGCGCTCGCCTTCTGGCTGGGGAGGCGGCTCGCCCCCGGGTCGCCGGCCGAGCTGTGGGTGGGCCTCGCGGCGGCGGGCACGATCGGCGCCCTGTTCGGCACCCCGGTCGCCGCGGCCCTGATCCTCTCCGAGGTCCTCGCCTCCCAGCCCGGTCCCGGGGCGCTCTGGGACCGGCTCTTCGGCCCGCTCGCGGCGGGCACGGCGGGGGCCCTGACCATGTCGCTGGCCGACCACCCCAGCTTCGACCTGTCGCTGCCCGACTACACCCACACCGGCTGGGGCGACCTGCTGGCCGCGCTGGTGATCGCCTCGGCGGGGGCGGTGCTGGGCATGGCGGGGGTACTGGCGGCGCCGTGGACGCACCGGGCGTTCAAGGCGCTGCGGCACCCGGTGCTCGCCATCACCGCCGGCGGGCTCGTGCTGGGGCTGCTGGGTGCGCTGGGCGGCCATCTGACCCTCTTCAAGGGGCTGGAGGAGGTGAAGGAACTGGCCGCGTCGCCCGACGGCTGGTCGGCCGGGGAGTTCGCGGTGATGGCGGTGGTGAAGATGGCGGCGCTGGTGGTGGCCGCCACCTGCGGCTTCCGGGGCGGCCGGATCTTCCCGGCGGTCTTCGCCGGGGCGGCCCTGGGGCTCTGCGCGCACGCGCTGGTCGACGCGGTGCCGCCCGCGCTCGGCGTGGGGTGCGCGGTCCTGGGCCTGCTCCTCGCGGTCACCCGGCAGGGCTGGCTGAGCCTCTTCACGGCGGCGGTGCTGGTGAGCGACACGGCGGTGCTGCCGGTGCTCTGCGTGGCGACGCTGCCCGCGTGGCTGCTGGTGACCGGGCGGCCCCAGATGCAGCTGCGCGAGGACGGTACGGCGCTGCGGTGAGGAGAGCCGCGCCGCGTCCGGCCCTTCCCATCGGGCGTGCCGAATGGACCGTTTGTCCGTATCGTCACATGCGTACGGCCTCTCGGAGCCGCACGAGAACTCCCCGCCGTACGGCCCGCACCACCCGACGCCCGGAGGATCTCGTATGTCCACGCCCGTCAATGTCGCCGTCGTCTACTACTCCTCGACCGGCACCATCGCGACGATCGCCAAGGCCCTCGCCGAGGACGCGGAGAAGGCCGGCGCCGACGTACGGCTGCGCAAGGTCGCCGAGCTCGCCCCGCAGGCAGCCATCGACTCCAACCCCGCCTGGGCGGCCAACGCGCGGGAGACCGCCCACATCGCCGAGGTCTCCCCCGACGACCTCGTCTGGGCCGACGCGGTGATCTTCGGCTCGCCGACCCGGTACGGAAACGTCGCCGCCCAGCTCAAGCAGTTCCTCGACACCCTCGGCGGTCTCTGGCAGGCGGGCGCGCTGGCCGACAAGGTCTACAGCGGCTTCACCGCCAGCGCCACCGCGCACGGCGGCCAGGAGTCGACGCTGCTCGCGCTCTACAACACCATCCACCACTTCGGCGGCATCCTCGTCTCCCCCGGGTACACCGACCCGTCGAAGTTCGTCGACGGCAACCCCTACGGCACCTCGCACGTCGCCGGCCAGGGAGACATCCCGGTCGGGGACCAGACGCTGACCGCGGCGCGCGTCCAGGCCGAGCGCGTCGTGAAGTTCACCCGGGCCATCAAGGCCGGGCTTGCCGCCGGGGGCTGACCCCGGACCAGGACGACGGCGAGGACGACGGCCGAGGCGGACCCGGGACAAGGGCCCGCGGACCGAGAGGACGTGCCGCATGGCGCTCCACAAGGGATCACACGGCAGGGACGACTCCGGGAAGGGCCGCAAGCTGGCCCTCAACCCCTTCTTCGGGGAGGCCGATCCGACGGCGGGCATGACCTCGGCCCCGCCGACGCACCGGCTCCCGGACGGCCCGCTCCCGCCGTCCACCGCGTACGGGCTCGTCCACGACGAGCTGATGCTCGACGGCAACTCCCGCCTCAACCTGGCCACCTTCGTCACCACCTGGATGGAACCCCAGGCCGGGGTGCTGATGGCGGAGTGCCGGGACAAGAACATGATCGACAAGGACGAGTACCCGCGCACCGCCGAACTGGAGCGCCGGTGCGTCGCGATGCTCGCCGACCTGTGGAACGCCCCCGACCCCACCAACGCCGTGGGCTGCTCCACGACCGGATCCAGCGAGGCCTGCATGCTCGCCGGTCTCGCGCTGAAGCGGCGCTGGGCGGCGAAGAACCCCGACCGCTACCCGGCCACCGCGCGGCCCAATCTGGTGATGGGCGTCAACGTGCAGGTGTGCTGGGAGAAGTTCTGCAACTTCTGGGAGGTGGAGGCCCGGCTCGTCCCCATGGAGGGCGAGCGCTTCCACATCGACCCGCAGGGCGCCGCCGACCTCTGCGACGAGAACACCATCGGGGTCGTCGGCATCCTCGGCTCCACCTTCGACGGCTCCTACGAGCCGATCGCCGGCATCTGCGAGGCGCTGGACGCCCTCCAGGAACGCACCGGGCTCGACATCCCGGTGCACGTCGACGGCGCCTCGGGCGCCATGGTCGCGCCGTTCGTCGACGAGGACCTGGTGTGGGACTTCCGGCTCCCCCGGGTGGCCTCGATCAACACCTCGGGCCACAAGTACGGCCTGGTCTACCCGGGCGTCGGCTGGGCGCTCTGGCGCACGCCCGAGGACCTCCCCGAGGAGCTCGTCTTCCGGGTCAACTACCTCGGCGGCGACATGCCCACCTTCGCGCTGAACTTCTCCCGGCCCGGCGCCCAGGTCGTCGCGCAGTACTACACCTTCCTGCGGCTGGGCCGGGAGGGCTTCCGCGCCGTCCAGCAGACCTCGCGCGACGTCGCCCGGGGCCTCGCGGAACGGATCGAGGCCCTCGGCGACTTCCGTCTCCTCACCCGGGGCGACCAGCTGCCGGTCTTCGCCGTGACGACCGCGCCGGACGTGACGGCGTACGACGTCTTCGACGTGTCCCGTCGGCTGCGCGAGCACGGCTGGCTGGTGCCCGCGTACACCTTCCCGGCCAACCGGCAGGACCTGTCGGTGCTGCGGATCGTCTGCCGCAACGGCTTCTCGTCCGACCTCGCCGAACTCCTGCTGGAGGACCTGCGAGCACTGCTGCCGGAACTGCGCGAGCAGCCCGGCCCGTTGAGCCGCGACAAGGGCGCCGCGACCTCGTTCCACCACTGAACAAGCCTCGCCCGGAGACTACTTGTTGCTCTCGGCGATCAACTCGAAGGCAGTCTTGCCGTCCAGGGACTCCCGGATGATGTCGGCGTGGCCGGCGTGCCGGGCGATCTCCTCGACCAGGTGGACCAGCAGCCACCGCATGGAGACCTCCTCGTCCTTCGGGAACCAGGGCGCCGGAGGCAGCGGGAAGCTGTCGTCGAGGTCCGGAACCGACCGGATGAACTTGTCGGTCTCGGCGGCGACGCCGTCCCAGAACGCCAGCACCTGGGGCACCGTCTCGTCTCCCACCAGACGGAAGCTGTCCCCCCAGGTCTCCTGGGTGCGAACCTTCTCGTTGGGCTGACGCTGCGCCATCCGCAGCCAGTTGAGCTCCGTCTCGGCGACGTGCTTGGCCAGGCCGGAGAGGGAGAGCTCACTCACGCTCGGCCGGCTCGCCGCCTGCTCCTCGGTGAGACCGAGCAGGGTGCGGCGGATCGCTCCGCGCTGGGCCTCCACGAAGGCGAGGAGGGTGGCGCGCTCGTCGTGGTGCGTCTCGGACACGTGGGTGACCATACTGACCGTCCCGGAGTAAGGGGCCCTTCGAAAGACCCTGGGGCCGGTGCCCCCGTGGCCCCGACCGACACCCACACGCTACGAGCCCTTGCGGACAGCTTCTGTCCGCAAGACCGGGACACGCGGTGGCGTTCAGAAAGGAAAGACCGTGCGGCCGTACTGGACCGAGATCCAGTGCGTCGTCGTGAAGGCGTCCACCGCCGCGTCGCCGTTCCGCCGGCCGAGCCCGGACATCTTCTCGCCCCCGAAGGCGGCCAGCGGATCGTCCTGCACGGTGGGGCCGTTGACGTGAAACATCCCGCTGCGGACGCGCCGCGCGAACCGGACCCCGCGCTCCACGTCGACGGTGTGCACCGCCCCGCTCAGCCCGTACGGGGAGTCGTCCGCGATCCGCACGGCCTCGTCCTCCCCGTCGAAGGGGATCAGCACGGCCACCGGCCCGAAGACCTCCTGCGTCAGCAGGGGTGAGCCCTCGGGCACCCCGGTCAGCACGGTCGGCTCCACGACATTGCCCCGGGTACGGCCGCGCAGCAGCGCGGTGGCCCCGGCGGCGAGCGCCTCGGTGACCAGTACGGAGAGCGCGTCGGCCTGGAAGGCGTTGATCACCGGACCGATCCGGGTGGCCGGGTCGTGCGGGTCTCCGGCGGTGATCCGGGACACCTCGGCGACGAACCGTTCGGTGAACTCCCGCTCCACCCGGCGGTCGACCAGGATGCGGTTGGCCGCCATGCCGACCTGGCCCTGGAAGAAGAAGCGGCTGAAGACCGCGGCGTCCACCGCCGCGTCGATGTCCGCGTCGTCCAGCACCACCAGGGCGCTGTTGCCGCTGAGTTCGAGCAAGCACCGCTTGAACTGGCGGGCGGCCAGGGCCGCTATCTGCCGGCCCACCCGGTCCGATCCGGTGAAGGAGATCACCGCGGGCACCGGGTGCTCGATGAACGCGTCGCCTATCTCGGCGCTGTCCGTGACCACCACGTTGAGCAGACCCGGCGGCAGCCCGGCCTCCTCGAAGACGCGCGCCACGAGACCGCCGCCGACGACCGGAGCGTTCTGGTGCGGCTTCATCACGACCGCGTTGCCGAGCGCCAAGGCCGGCGCGACCGACTTCATCGCCACGACGAAGGGGAAGTTGAAGGCGTTGATGACGGAGACGACTCCGACGGGACGCCGGTACAGCCGGTTCTCCTTGCCGTCCACCGCTGCGGGCAGCAGCCCGCCGACCGGGCGGACGGCCTGGCGTATCGCCTCGCGGAGGAGTTCACGGCCGAGGTCGATCTCGTACCGCGCCCGGGGCAGTGTCCCGCCCAGCTCGTCGACGATGGCCTCGGCGATCTCGTCCGCGCGTGCGTCGATCACGGCCAACGCGCGTACGAGGACGGCCTGTCGCTCGTGCGGGAGAGTGGCGGCCCACACCGTCTGCGCGCGTTCGGCGGCGCGGTAGGCGCGGTCCACCTCGGCGACGGTCGCGACCGTGATCGCGCAGAGCTTCTCGCCGTTGTAGGGATTGACGTCGATGATGTCCCACGAACCGCTGCCGGTCAGCCATTCGCCATCGATGTACTGATGGGCCAGTTCATGGAAGAAGGACATGCAATCCCTTACTGCAGGCGTTCGCACACTCCTGATCGAACTTCATCGTACGCGTGGATCAGGTCTGTTGAAGCAGTCTGTGGAGGAGATCCCGGGTCTCGCCCTCCCCGGGACTGTCGGCGCGGAGCCGGACCATGGCGTTTTCGTAACTCTGGACGTCTTCGGCCTTGTCGAGATAGAGCGCGCTGGTGAGCTGCTCCAGAAAGATGATGTCCGACAGATCCGATTCGGGGAAACGCAGCATGGTGAACGCGCCGCTTTCTCCCGCGTGTCCGCCGAAGCTGAAAGGCATCACCTGGAGAGAGATGTTGGGGTGCTCCGACATTTCCAGCAGATGCCGCAATTGGGAGCGCATCACTTCGGGCGATCCGTAAGGCCGGTGCAGAGCGGCCTCGTCGAGTACCGCGTGGAAGTCCGGCGCGCGTTCCGAGACGAGCACTTTCTGCCGCTCCAGCCGCAGCGCCACCCGGCGGTCGATCTCCGCCTCGGGAGCGCCGCGCATACCCCGCGAGACGACGGCGTGCGCATACGCCTCGGTCTGCAACAGCCCGTGCACGAACTGCACTTCGTAGATACGGATGAGGGAAGCCGCTCCCTCCAGACCGATGTACGTCTGGAACCAGCCGGGCAGCACGTCGCCGTAACTGTGCCACCAGCCCGCCACGTTGGCCTCGCGCGCCAGACCGAGCAGCGACTCGCGCTCCGCCTCGTCCGCGACCCCGTAGAGCGTGAGCAGATCCTCGATGTCCCTGGCCTTGAAGCTCACCCGTCCCAACTCCATGCGGCTGATCTTCGATTCGGAGGCCCGGATGGAGTAGCCGGCCGCCTCACGCGTGATTCCGCGAGACTCGCGCAGCCTTCTGAGCTGAGAGCCCAGCAGGATGCGGCGCACCACGGAACCACTCGACTCGCCTGCCGACACTGGACGACCCTCCCCATAGCTTCCCGGGCAACGAGGCCCCCCGAACCCCGAGACCCGGATTCTGCCACCAAAACGCTCCGGGCCGTACTCATTCGATTACAGAGAGGGGAAGACTTGCCGGAGTCATGGAAAACTGCTGCACGGAAGAAATGCTCCGGAACCACCACGGTACCGGGCAGGTCCGGCGCGTGCACGTGCATCTGCCCTTGCATCTGCTCCAAGCATTCGGAAGCATGGACCTCGCGCACCTGCGTGATCGTTCGTGTTGTGCCGCTGTGTCCCCGCAGTACCGCTCACAGGCAGTGCCGCTCGCAGCCGCGAAATCCCGGGAGCACCTCGCATGAGGACTGATGGATCGACGACGCTCGAACCGTTACGGCGCGGCCTGCCTCCCACCGATCCCGCGGCGATCACGGCGTCGGCCTCCATCACCCTCCCGGCGCGATACGAAGCGGTCGGCTCCGCACGGCATTTCACCCGTGCCACCCTCCGCCAGTGGCAGCTGGAGAGCTGTTTCGACGATGTGGCCCTGGTCGTCTCCGAGCTGGTCACCAACGCCCTGCGTCACGCGCTGCCGTCCGACGTGGCCCGCGACCCGAACATCCCTCCGGTGCGGCTCCAGTTGGCGCGCTGCTCCACCCGGCTGGTGTGCGCGGTGCGCGACCCCAGCCGGGAGAGTCCGATGGCGGGTGAGGCGGAGGACTCGGCCGAGTCGGGCCGTGGGCTGTTCCTGGTGGAGTCCTTCAGTGACAGTTGGGGCTGGCACCCAGCCCCGGCCCCCGGGGCGCCGGGGACGTCGAGGGCCCCGCACGGGAAGATCGTCTGGGCGGCGTTCCTGCTGACGGACACCTGCGACCCGGGGGACAACTCCCGCTGAGACAAGCCCGGTCGACCGACCGCCCGCGCGAGATCCGACGCGGCGTCACCGACCGGAACACGTACGAGGTACGAGAACCGGGCGTGGAGACCGGGGGCCGGAGCGCGAGGGAGAGTCGCACTCCGGCCCTCTCCGCGTCCCGCCGACCGCGCGTCCGCCGGTCCGGCTCCAGCGCGCCCACCGACCGCGCACCCACCGATCACGCGCCCCGCATGCCGTGGCACCGCACGCGGCACCGATCCGTGACGCTCAGGCGCCGGACGCCAGATGGTCGAACTCCCCGTCCTTGACGCCCAGCAGAAGCGCCTCGATCTCCGCCGGCGTGTACACGAGCGCCGGGCCGTCCGGGTGGCGGGAGTTGCGCATGGCCACATTCCCCCCGGGCAGTTTCGCGAACTCCACGCAAGATCCCTGGGAGTTGCTGTGTCTGCTCTTCTGCCAGACGACTCCGTGAAGCCCTGTGGCCGCCATGCCGTTGTACACGTCGTGCACAGAAAGCTCCCCGAGTTGCAAGGTGCAAGTGTCAACCGTCTGTCAACCAACCTGGATCATAGCGGTAATTCACGTGCCAATGCGTGGGCAAATGCACGTGCACGCGCGGTGGTCCTTTGATTACAGCGATTACGGGAGAGGCGAAGAGTCCGCGAAATGACGTGCACCCGGGAGGAAGTCCTCGCCGGACGCCTCGGCCCACGATCTCCCCGCCGCGCCCCGCCCGGCCCCACGCACCGCTCCCCGCCCTGCCCCGGGCCCGGTCCCCGGGCCGGGGCGCCCCTCCCCCATGGGCCCGGACAGCTGGGACCGGTCCCTGACCGACGCGGCACCGGTCTCCGACTCACATGCTTTTCAACGGGATTCCGGTTCCGCCTCGTCGACTTCTTCCGCGTCTTCGGCCGGCTTGGCTCTGCGACTACTGGGCACGGCCCCCCGGTCGTCCAGCGCGAACGACAATTCCACCAGCGCGTCGAGCAGAAGCGCGGCTCCCCGGCGTACGACGGGATCGGGCACGGGTTCTCCCGGTTCGGGTTCCTCGTCGTAGGGCGCTTCGAGAAAGTCCCAGTACGCAACCGACTCGGCGACCGGCCCCCATTCCGGGACCCGCCGTTCGCGTACCGCCTTCGCCCCCTTCTCCGTCGAACCTCGCAGGGCGTCGGCGAGTTCCGCCGCGCCGCGTACGGGGGTCGCCGCGCGGTCCGGCAGGTGGGCCTCCAGCAGCATGGCGGCCCGGCCGAGCTGCGACAGCGCGTGCTGGGCGTCGGTGGCGGCCGACCGGGAGATGCCCCGGTGCCGCACCGGCTCGTACTGGGCCTTCTTCAGGGTCTCCGTCCACTCGACGCGGGCCTCGCGGGAGGCGATGAGCGCGGACCGCACGTCGTCGTTGCTGCGGGCCGCCGGGGCGGCGTACTGGTCGATGACCGTGGCGGCGTACCGGCCCACCGCGATCAGCCACCCGGCGAGCCGGTTGCGCAGCCGAGGGGTCTCCCAGGCCGGGTAGACGGCGTACGAGACCATCGCCAGCAGCCCGCCGACGAGGGTCAGCACGATGCGTTCGGGGACCGTCTGGGACCAGTCGTTGCCCGCCATCCCGAGCAGGAAGACGACGTACGCCGAGATGCAGACCTGGCCGACCGCGTAACCGGTGCGCATCAGCAGGTACATCAGCCAGGCGCAGCAGACGGCCAGCGCGGCCGAGAGTTCCGGGCCGGGGTGGGCGACCTGCACGACGACGGTGGCGAAGGTCACGCCGACGATGGTGCCGCCGAAACGGGCCACCGAGCGGGCGTAGGTCTGCGAGAAGTCGGGCCGCATCACCATGACCGCCGCCATCGGCGCCCAGTAACCGTGCCCGAGGGGCAGCGCCTCGCCGATGAAGTAGCCGACCGTGGCGACCGCGGTGACCCGGATCGCGTGCCGCAGGATCGCCGACCCGCGGTGGAACTCGCCCCGCATCCGGCCGATCACGACCGGGACGAGCTTGATCAGGCCGGGGCGGCGGCGGTGCGGGGTCTCTGCGTCGGCGTCGGCTTCCGAGCCGTGCCGTGTCCCGGCGCCCTCGGCGATCTCCACCACGTCGTGGAGGAGGGCGATCAGCCGGTCGGCCGCCCGACGGGGCGGGCCGGTGTCGAGCCCGCCGGTCTCCGGCGCCTCCAGCGCCGCCAGCGCCGGTCCGCCGAGCCGGACCGGATCGCCGTGCCGGATCGCGCGGGCCGCCGCGTCGAGCACCGAGCCCGCCGCACCGAGCAGCTCGCGGGCGCGGTCGCGCTGCGGCCCTTCCTCGGGAACCCCCATGGCGGGGTCGGCCAGCGAGGCCAGCACGGGGCGGATGCGTTCGGCGACGCTCCGGGCGCCGTGCAGTTCGGCCGGGCGGTGGCGGGCCTCGCGGGCGGAGATCGCCGCCGCGTCGCGGGCCGTCATCAGCGCCTCCGAGTCGAAGGGCGCGATCGGGTCGTGGCGCAGCCGTCGGGCGTAGTCGGCCTCGGCGGCCAGCGCGTCGGCGAGCGCGTCGCGCTGGGCCCCCCACCGGCGTACCGGGAAGAGCACGATCAGGGAGGCCTGCACCAGTCCGCCGACGATGATCACCCCGGCGTGCGCGGCGGCGTCCAGGACCGAGGTGGGCAGGGTGATGGTGACGAGCATGATCGCCACGTTGGAGGAGGCGATGATGCCGCCGGTGGGGCCCGCCGCCCAGCAGAGTCCGGCGACGAACGTCCAGACGACGAGCACGGCGAGGAAGACCACGTGGTACGGCCCGGCGACGTAGCCGATGAAGGTCGAGATGCTCAGGCTGACGCCCGAGACCAGGGCGAGCACCGGGCGGGGGCGCCAGCTGCGCTGGAAGGTGGCGATGGCCGCCTGGAACGCGCCGAACGCGGAACTGGCCGCGATGACCGGCCCGAACGTGAAGAGCGCGGTCTCGACCACCAGCGCCAGTCCGATGGCGCCGCGCAACGCGACCAGCGGCTCCAGCCGGGGCCGCTCGATCGTGAACCCCGAGCGGGTGGTCTCCTTCAGCGCCCGGAGCCAACTCATGGGGCGAGCGTAGCCTCAATACCGGGCAAGCCCGACCTTTGGTTCACCCGTCCGGACCGGGCCGTCCCCGCGCCGCCCGACTTCGTCCCGCCGCCCGTCCCGTCACGGGGTGCGCGGCAGTGCGAGCCAGTCCGCCCAGGCGATGTCGCGGCCGAGGTGGCGTGGGTACCGGAAGGGCCAGGCGGCGGCGATCCACCGCGGCACGAACGCGTCGACGGCGTCCTCCACGTCACCTCCGGCCAGGTCGTCCACCACCCACCAGGAGATCTCGCCGTCCGCGCCGGTGCGCTCCGGCGGGTCGATGTAGACGCAGCCCAGGAGCGCCGTCTCGGCCTCGTCCAGCAGGGCGTAGTTGAAGGACCGGTGCGCGGCGATCTCCTCCTCGTGCCGCCGCAGGTCGGCGCGGTCCCCCTCGTACGTCATCGACTCGGCGGGCCACCCCCAGGCAGGGCCGAAGATCTCCCACAGGCGCTCCCGGGAGCCCATCACCGCGGGATGGTCGATCGCGGTGTCCGCCTCCCGGATCGGGCGCAGATGGAGGGTGGTGCCGGGTACGGGCACGTGGACGGGGTGGACGAAGTCGTCGGGCAGCCAGGTCATGGGGCCGGACGGTAACAACCGTCCGGCGCGAGCACCCGGGGTTTTCGGTGCGGGCCGGGCCGCCCGGGCCGCCGGGCCGCTTCCGGCGCACGGGCGTACGACTCGCGCGCGGGCTCAGACCCGGACGGTGGCGCCGGGCTCCAGCCGCTCGATCGCGATGCCGGTCAGCCCCTGCTCGCCCAGGAACCGCGCGGTGGACGCCTGCCCGAGTTCGCTCAGCATGAGTTCGTGGATCTGGATGACCCGCTCGGGCCCGACCGCGCGCACATAGTCGGCGGCTTCGCCGAGTTTGGTCCACGGGCCGCTGGTCGGGAGCAGAAGGGTGCGCACCGGGGCGTCGGGCACCCCGTAGGCGTCGCCGGGGTGGTGGACGGCACCGTCGACGAGGTAGCCGACGTTGTCGGGACACGGGATGTCGGCATGGATCGGCGCGTGCCGGCGCCCGTGGACGGTGACGGCGAGGGGGCCGACGGCGAAGGAGTCGCCCTCGGCGACGGCGCGGACCCGGCCACCGTGGCGGCCCAGGGCGTCCGCCACCGCCGCGGTGCCGTAGACCCGCAGGCCGGGCCGCGCTTCGAGAGCGGCGGCGACGAGCTCGCCGTCGAAGTGGTCGAAGTGGTCGTGCGTGATCAGGACGGCATGGGCGAGGCCGACGGCCTCGGCCGCGTCCGGAGTGAGGGTGCCGGGGTCGATGACGACGCGGGTGCCCTCCTTCTCCAGCGTGACGCAGGCGTGGGCGTGCTTGGTGAGCTGCACGGCAGGTCCCTCCGGTGAAAAATAACTACAACCAAACTGTACACCTAAGTTGCATATAACGCGCCGCTTCCGCAGCTCCGCCCCGGCCGCCGAGGCGGTCGGCCCGGTCGGGCGGTACGGGTAGATTCGATCCATGGACGACGCTCGACTGGCCGAGGAACTCCGCCTGACCATCGGACAACTGGTACGCGCGGTGCGCACCGCCGACACCATGCCGCCCGGCGAGGCCGCCGTCCTCGGCTATCTGGACCGCGGTGGCCCGATGACCGCCGCCGACATCGCGTCGAGACGGGGCGTCAGCCACCAGTCGGCCACCAAGTCGGTCAGGGAGCTCGTGGGCCTGGGCTTCGTACGGGCCGAGGCGCACCCACTCGACGGACGCAAACTCCTTCTCCACCTCACGGCCGCCGGCAGCGACCGGCTCTACCAGGACAAGGCCGAGATCGACAAGGCGTACGTCCGCATCATGAAGATCCTCATGGAGGGCGACGGCTACCCGATGATCGGGTCGCACGACCC
>NZ_JBSFVR010000192.1:0-13801 GCF_053592415.1 Streptomyces sp. NPDC002690
GCACCCGTATCCCCACCCACGCCGCCGTCTCCGCCAGCGTCGCTCCCGGCGGGACCACCTGGTGGAGCAGGAACCGGGGGCCGTCAGGCACCCCGTACGGGCCCTACAACACCAGGGACAGCAGCAGGATGAAGGCCAGCGAGCAGACGGAGATGATGGTCTCCATCACCGACCAGGTCTTGACCGTCTGGCCGACGTCCATCCCGAAGTACTCCTTCACCAGCCAGAAACCCGCGTCGTTGACGTGGCTGAAGAAGAGCGAGCCCGCGCCGACCGCGAGGACCAGCAGGGCGGCGTGCGAGGTCGACATGTCGGCCGCCAGCGGGGCGACCAGGCCGGCCGCCGAGATGGTGGCGACCGTCGCCGAACCGGTCGCGAGCCGGATACCGACCGCGATCAGCCAGCCGAGCAGCAGCGCGGGGATCGACCAGCTCTCGGAGAACTCCAGGATCATCCGGCCGACACCGGCGTCGATGAGGGTCTGCTTGAAGCCACCGCCCGCGCCGACGATGAGCAGCACGCCCGCGATCGGGGCGAGCGACTTCTCGACGGTGCCGGCGAGCCGGTCCTTGGTGAAGCCGGCGGCCCGGCCCAGCGTGAACATGCCGACGATCACGGCGGCGAGGAGGGCGATCAGCGGGGAACCGATGACGTCGGTGACCTTCTGGACACCGTTCTCCGGGTCGTCCACGACGATGTCGACCAGGGCCTTCGCCAGCATCAGCACGACCGGCAGCAGCACGGTGGCCAGCGTCGCGCCGAAGCTCGGGCGGTGCTCCAGCTCCTCGGAGGCGCGCTCGGGAACCATGCGCTCGGGCGCCTTGATGTCCACCCAGCGGGCGGCGAACCGGGAGAAGACCGGACCGGCGATGATCACGGTCGGAATGGCGACCACCACACCGAGGGCCAGCGTGACACCGAGGTTGGCGTCCAGCGCGTCGATCGCGACGAGCGGACCGGGGTGCGGGGGGATCAGGCCGTGCATCACGGAGAGCCCCGCGAGCGCCGGGATGCCGATCCGCATCAGGGAGTAGTTGCCGCGCTTGGCGACGAGCAGCACCACCGGGATCAGCAGCACGATGCCGACCTCGAAGAAGAGCGGCAGGCCGATGATGGAGGCGATCAGCACCATCGCCCAGGGCATCGCCCGGCCGCTCGCCTTGGCGAGGATGGTGTCCACGATCTGGTCGGCGCCGCCGGAGTCGGCCAGCAGCTTGCCGAGTATCGCGCCGAGCGCGATGAGGACGCCGACGCCCGCGACGGTGGAGCCGAGCCCAGCCGTGAAGCTGGCGATCGTCTTCTGAAGCGGAGCCCCGGCGAAGGAGCCGAGCGCCAGCGAGCCGATGGTGAGCGCCAGGAAGGCGTGCAGCTTGAACTTGGTGATGAGCAGGACGATGACGGCGATGCCTGCGACGACGGCGATGCCCAACTGCGCGTTGCCCGCGGAGGTGATGGGATCGACGGCGTCCGCTGCCAACATCTCGACGCTGAGAGTGGTCACGGTGGGGGGTCCTTAGCTCGCGAGCCGGCGCAGCGCGGCGACGGCACGTTCGGTGATTTCTTCAGGGGTGCCGGACACGTCGACCTCGACTCCCGCCTCGTCCGCTTCGAGCGGCTGGAGCGTGGCGAACTGCGAGTCGAGCAGTGCGGTCGGCATGAAGTGGTTCTTGCGCGCGGACATCCGCCCCTCTATGAGGGCGCGGTCTCCGGTCAGGTGGAGAAAGACGGCGTCGGGTGCCTCACCCCGCAGGCGGTCGCGGTAGACCCGCTTCAGCGCGGAGCTGGAGACGACACCGCCGAGTCCGGCGCGGCTGTGCGCCCACTGCCCGATGGCGTCCAGCCAGGGCCAGCGGTCCGAGTCGTCCAGCGGGGTACCGGCGGACATCTTGGCGATGTTCGACTCGGGGTGGAAGTCGTCGCCCTCGGCGTACGGGACGCCCAGTGCGGTGGCGAGCAGGGGGCCGATCGTGGTCTTGCCGGTCCCTGCCACGCCCATCACCACGACGACGTGGGGGGTGTTCATTGGTGCCTCGCTGTCTTCTTCGACATCGGTCCGTCGCGCTACTGAAACTCATTAGGTCGTACTTATTCAAGTGAGTGTGACCTAAACGTCGTACTTAAAGTCCTCCGGGAGGTGTGCGCGACCCGCCGGATCTGCTCCGGCACCCGGCGCCTTCCCCGGCCCCCGCACGGCACACCGCCCGGGAACGCCCCCGTCGAAGGGCGCCCGTGGTGTCCCGTAATCGCCCCGTACTCTTGCCTCATGACCACGACGAGCCAGGGGCTCCATACGCATGTACTGGACGCCCTGGGTCTGGAGATCACCTCGGGGGAGCGCCGGCCGGGCGACGTGCTGCGCACCGACGAGATCGCCCAGCGCTTCGAGGTCTCCCGCACCGTCGTCCGCGAGGTGGTCCGGGTGCTGGAGTCGATGCACCTCGTCGAGTCCCGGCGCCGGGTCGGCGTGACCGTACGCCCCACCGAGGCGTGGAACGTCTACGACCCCCGGGTCATCCGCTGGCGGCTGGCAGGCGCCGACCGCCCGCGCCAGCTCCGCTCGCTGACCGTGCTGCGCTCCGCCATCGAGCCGGTCGCCGCCTCGCTCGCCGCCCGGTACGCCACGCCCGCGCAGTGCGCGGCCCTCACCGAGTGCGCCCTCGGCATGGTCGAGACCTCGCGCGGCCAGCGGCTGGAGGAGTACCTCCGCCACGACATCGCCTTCCACCGGGTGGTGCTGAACGCCTCGGGCAACGAGATGTTCGCCCGGCTCGGCGACGTGGTCGCCGAGGTCCTGGCCGGCCGAACCCACCACCAGGTGATGTTCGAGGACCCCGACCCGGCCGCCGTGACCCTGCACGTCAAGGTCGCCGAAGCGGTACGCGAGAGGGACACCGAGGCCGCCGAGCGCCTCACCCGCGAGATCGCCCACGGCGCCCTGGACGAACTGGACGTACTCGCGCCCTGAAGGCCCGCCCAGGTCGGCGCACGCCCTCCCCCCACCGCGTACCGTGGTCCGCGTTCGATCTTCGGACAGCGGCTGGGCGTCACAGGGGCCCGGGGCCGCCACACAGAAGGAGACCAGGGTATGCCGCAGCAGGTGCAAGGGGTCATCGCACCGGGGAAGAACGAGCCCGTACGGGTCGAGACGATCGTGATCCCGGACCCGGGCCCCGGCGAGGCCGTGGTGAAGATCCAGGCGTGCGGTGTCTGCCACACCGACCTGCACTACAAGCAGGGCGGCATCAACGACGAGTTCCCGTTCCTCCTCGGCCACGAGGCGGCGGGCGTCGTGGAGTCGGTCGGCGAGGGCGTCACCGACGTCGCGCCCGGCGACTTCGTCATCCTGAACTGGCGGGCCGTCTGCGGCCAGTGCCGCGCCTGTCTGCGCGGACGCCCCTGGTACTGCTTCGACACCCACAACGCCAAGCAGAAGATGACGCTGCTCGACGGCACCGAGCTCTCCCCCGCGCTCGGTATCGGCGCGTTCGCGGAGAAGACCCTGGTGGCCTCCGGGCAGTGCACCAAGGTCGACCCCGCGGTGTCCCCGGCCGTCGCCGGTCTGCTCGGCTGCGGCGTCATGGCGGGCATCGGCGCCGCCATCAACACCGGCCAGGTGGGCCGGGGCGACTCCGTCGCGGTCATCGGCTGCGGCGGCGTCGGCGACGCGGCCGTCATGGGCGCACGGCTCGCGGGCGCGGCGAAGATCATCGCGGTGGACATCGACGACCGCAAGCTGGAGACCGCGAAGAAGATGGGTGCCACGCACACCGTCAACTCCCGCGAGAACGACCCCGTAGAGGCGATCCGCGCCCTCACCGACGGCAACGGCGCCGACGTCGTCATCGAGGCGGTCGGCCGCCCCGAGACGTACGAGCAGGCGTTCTACGCCCGCGACCTGGCCGGCACCGTCGTCCTCGTCGGAGTCCCCACGCCCGAGATGCGCCTCGAACTCCCCCTCCTCGACGTGTTCGGCCGCGGCGGCTCACTGAAGTCCTCCTGGTACGGCGACTGCCTGCCGTCCCGCGACTTCCCCATGCTCGTCGACCTGCACCAGCAGGGCCGGATCGACCTCGGAGCCTTCGTCACCGAGACCATCGGCATCGGCGACGTCGAGCGCGCCTTCGAGCGGATGCACGACGGCGACGTGCTGCGTTCGGTGGTGGTCTTCTGATGGCCGCTCGTATCGACCACCTCGTCACCTCCGGCACCTTCGCGCTCGACGGCGGCGAGTGGGACGTCGACAACAACGTCTGGATCGTCGGCGACGACCACGAGGCGATCGTCATCGACGCCGCCCACGACGCCGACGCCATCCTGACCGCCCTCGGCGGACGCACGCTGCGCGCCATCGTCTCCACCCATGCGCACAACGACCACATCGACGCCGCCCCGGCCCTCGCCGACGCCACCGGCGCCCCGGTCCTGCTCCATCCGGAAGACCTGCCGCTGTGGAAGCAGACCCATCCCGACCGCGCGCCCGACGGTGAACTGACGGACGGCCAGGAGATCGAGGTCGCGGGGACCCGGCTGACCGTCCTGCACACCCCGGGCCACGCCCCGGGCGCGGTCTGCCTGTACGCCCCCGAGCTGGCGACGGTCTTCACCGGGGACACCCTCTTCCAGGGCGGCCCCGGCGCCACCGGCCGGTCGTTCTCGCACTTCCCGACGATCGTCGACTCCATCCGGGACCGGCTTCTCGCCCTTCCGGCGGACACCACCGTCCGCACCGGACACGGCGACTCCACCACCATCGGCGCGGAGGCCCCGCACCTGGACGAGTGGATCGCACGCGGTCACTGACCCGCGCGACCCGACCCGTCGGCCCGACCCGACCCGTCGGCCCGACCCGACCCGTCGACGCGATCCGTCCCGGTCACCGGTCCGGCCACGCGGAGAGCCGCAGTCCGCTCCTGAAGCGGCGCGGCTCACCCGTGACCGGATCGGTGAACTCCAGCACTCGTGCCAGGAGTTGCAGCGGTCGGGACCAGTCGTCCGGATCGCCCTCCGGTTCCACCACCGGATAGAGCGGGTCGTTGACCAGCGGTAGCCCCAACGTGCTCATGTGCAACCGCAGTTGATGGGTGCGCCCGGTGGCGGGCAGCAGCCGGTACCGGCCGTACCCGCCCCGGTGATCCAGCAGTTCCACCCGGCTCTCACTGTTCGGCTCGCCCGCCTCCTCGCGCGCGGCCACCACCCCGTGCTCCTTCACGATCCGGCTCCGCACCGTCCGGGGGAGCACCAGCCCGGGGTCGTATCCGGCGATCGCCTCGTACTCCTTGCGCACCAGCCGGTCCCGGAACAGCGTCTGGTACGCGCCACGGTCCTCGGGACGCACGACGAACAGCACCAGGCCCGCCGTCAGCCGGTCCAGCCGGTGCGCGGGCTGGAGGTGCGGCAGCCCCAGCTCGTGCCTCAAACGCGCCACCGCCGTCTGCGTCACGTGCCGGCCGCGCGGCGTGGTGGCGAGAAAGTGCGGCTTGTCGGCGACCACCACGTGCTCGTCGCGGTGGACCACCCCGATGGGGAACGGCACCGGCTCCTCGGGCGCGAACTCCCGGTGGAACCAGAGGCCGAGCCCGCTCTCGTACGGCCGGGTCCCCGGCACCGGCCGCCCGTCCGCCCCGACGAACAGGCCCTCCGCCAGCATGGCGTCCACCCGCGCCACCCCGACCGCGGCACCGAACCGCTCCCGCAGATGATCGCCCACGGTCGCCCACGCCCCGTCGGGGTCCACCGGCAGCCGTACCCGCACGGGATCGACGCCCTCGCGCTGCGGGAGCGGCGAGGCGGCGGACTTCCGCCGGCCCCTCACCGGACGCCCGCCCGGAGCGGGGCCGGCGCGGCAGGGCCGCAGCCCTCGGCCACCGGTACGGGCGACGGACGGACGGACGCGGGGCGGGACATGGGGGTGGCCTTTGCGGTGACGGGTGACGGGCGGGCGCGCGACAGTCGATGGCCTTGCGTCGACGCCCGAGCCCGTGCGCGACGGGGAGGGGGCCGACCGGAGCCCGGGGGAGCTGCCCGCGTGCCGCCACCGTGCGTGGTTCGGGCACCCACAAGGTACGTCACCAGGCCGGACCTCGGTCGCGCGGTAGTGGCGATCGCCTCAGGAGGGCGGAGCGGATTCCCCGCTCCGCCCTCCTCCACCAGTCGTTCGTTGGCCACGAGCCGCAGCCCGACGGCCGCCGGAACGACTTTGGTCAGTCACACATACCGTCCTCCAGTTCCACGAGATCACGGTCCCCCCGCACGACGCAGATCGCCGGTTGCGATTCCTCCGCATAGGCCCAGCTGCTCATGTCTCCGAGCAGGTCGGACACCTCTCCGGCAGGGACCTCCTCGCCGCTGACGTCGATCGGGAATTCGGTACCCCGGAAAAGCCGCACGAATCCGTTGCTCGACCAGCACTCGATCAGTTTGGCGAAGACTGGAATGTACGGAACCCAGTCCTTCTCGTCCTCACTCTGTGTGCGATCGGCGAGTATCATCCACAGCAGCGACCCTTCCCGGGCGTTGACGTGGAGGCAGTACTCGTCTTCAGACATTTCCTTCATGCGTCGCCCCGCTGGTCCAGCGTCGGATTTCCAGTCAAAGGAATTTTCTGCACTTTCTTCCCCATTTCGAACTTTATGCAGGACCCCGAAGTATTGCGTCGGTCATCGTGAAAGCTCCGTTGCCGACGCTGTCGTCGCCGTTTTCGATGACCGCTACCCCGCCAGGGAGTCCTGTCCCGAACCCCCGTCGGCGGCGTTGAGGAGCATCCATGCGCTCCAAGCCGCCCAGTAAGGAATTCGACTCTTCGGGGGTGGCCTCCCGGAGCGACTCCGGTTCGCTGAGACTCCTGGTGACAGTGTCGCTCGACTCGCTGCCGATGACGTACCAGCGCTGGTTCCGTTGAAGAGCTTGCCCGCGTTGCCGGGCCGTTCGACGTCGTCCTCGGCGAGGAGGTGGCCGCCGTCCGCTACCGCTCTGCCGCCACCGATGAGTTCGCCGCCTCCGGTGAATCAGACGGCGACGGCGGGGCGCAGGAGTGTGCAAGGGGATTATGCCGCCGACGCCTTCCGCTGCTCCGCCAAGAACACCGGCGACGGCTTACCTGTGCCGCTGAGAATGTCGCCGACCGCTCCCCGGATCACGCTCACGGAACTGTTGGTGTTGCCTTCGGCGTCGAAGCCGGGGCTGTAGCCGTGGCTGCTTCCCGTGGCGTAGCCGTGGAAGTCGATTTCCTTGGATTTCGGCTTGTATGCCTTGAAGGAGATGGTGGCCGGGGGTGCGGGGTGGTTGCCGGTGCCATGGGCGACGCAGGTGGTGGCGGTGAGCGTTCCGACGTCCTTGACCGACCTCTTCCGGACGTTCTTCCAGAACCAGCCGAAGCCGTTGTTCACGTACCAGGAGCCGTTGTGGGTTCTGGCGCGTTTTTCGCCGCCGGGCACTGTCGGCGGGGTCGAGAGGGCGGCGGCCGTGTGGAGTGGACGCGCTGACCGGGTCTTTGTCGGCGTAGAGCTGCAGCCGTAGAGCCGCTGGGGGGCGTCCGGGTCGAGTTCCGGGTCGACGTACAGGAAGCGGCCGGTGGTCGGGGCGTGGTCGCGCACGCCCCGACGGATCAGGCCCAGGCTGGAGAGTGAACTGCGCCGCGCCGGACGGTGCAGGGGTCGCCGGGGGCGGTCGGGCCGAAGTCGATGCCGAGAGCGCCGGTGGTGGTGGCTGCGCCGGGTCGAGGTGTACGGCGACGAAGCAGAAGGGGATGCCGACCGGTAGCGGGTTCATGCCCGGGCTCACTCCCTCACCGCGTAGCAGGCCGGCCGCCCGCCGGAGTCCCCGAAGCGTCGGCATCGCTCGCCTCCGTACGCAACAAGGCCGGTCAAAGCGACAAACTCTCGCTTTGACCGGCCTTGTACGGTCGTTCGACCTTGGTGTCCGAGGGGGGACTTGAACCCCCACGCCCGATAAAGGGCACTAGCACCTCAAGCTAGCGCGTCTGCCATTCCGCCACCCGGACAAGGTGTCTGTCGTTCTCGGGGCCGTTGTTCCTGTCCCGTTCCGACGTGGAAAACAATACCAAACATTCGGGGGCCCTCGATCACCCCCCCGGGTCCACCCCTCCGGCCCGCCTCCGGGGCGGGCCGCGCCGCCCCCCCGCTCCCGCACCGGGGCAGGCCTGTGTGACGGGCGCATGTCGTCGGGGGGACGGCCTTGGGCTCGGCGGGGCGGGCGCGCGAGGATGAGGGGGAGCACCACCGTGACAGTGGAAGGAATCAGTGTGAGCGAGAGCAGCGCCTCCCAGGCAAGCCCGTCCGGGAAGACCGGCAACGCCGAGAACGAGGTCGTGGACCTCTGTCGTGAGCTGATCCGGATCGACACCAGCAACTACGGGGACCACTCCGGCCCCGGCGAGCGGCTCGCCGCGGAGTACGTCGCGGAGAAGCTCGCCGAGGTCGGGCTGGAACCGCAGATCTTCGAATCGCACAAGGGTCGCGCGTCGACCGTGGCGCGGATCGAGGGCGAGGACCCCTCCCGGCCCGCGCTCCTCATCCACGGGCACACGGACGTCGTCCCGGCCAACGCGGCCGACTGGACCCACGACCCGTTCTCCGGCGAGATCGCGGACGGCTGCGTCTGGGGACGCGGCGCGGTCGACATGAAGGACATGGACGCCATGACGCTCGCGGTCGTCCGCGAGCGGATGCGCAGCGGCCGCAAGCCCCCGCGCGACATCGTGCTGGCGTTCCTCGCGGACGAGGAGGCCGGCGGTACCTTCGGTGCCCGCTACCTCGTCGACAAGCACCCGGGGCTCTTCGAGGGCGTCACCGAGGCCATCAGCGAGGTCGGCGGCTTCTCGCTGACCGTCAACGAGCAGCTGCGCCTCTACCTGGTGGAGACGGCCCAGAAGGGCATGCACTGGATGAAGCTGACCGTGGACGGCACCGCCGGGCACGGTTCGATGATCCACAAGGACAACGCCATCACGGAGCTGTCCGAGGCGGTCGGCAGGCTGGGGCGCCATCAGTTCCCGGTCCGGGTCACCAAGACCCTGCGCCACTTCCTGGACGAGCTCTCGGACGCGCTGGGCACCGAGCTGGACCCGGAGAACATGGAGGAGACCCTCGCCAAGCTGGGCGGCATCGCCAAGCTCATCGGTGCCTCCCTGCGCAACACCGCCAACCCCACGCAGCTCGGCGCGGGCTACAAGGTCAACGTCATCCCGGGCCAGGCGACCGCCCACGTGGACGCCCGCTTCCTGCCGGGGTACGAGGAGGAGTTCCTCGCCGACATCGACCGGATTCTCGGCCCGAACGTGCGGCGCGAGGACGTGCACACGGACAAGGCGCTGGAGACGACCTTCGACGGCGCCCTCGTGGACGCCATGCAGAAGGCCCTGGTGGCCGAGGACCCGATCGCGCGGGCCGTGCCGTACATGCTGTCGGCCGGGACGGACGCCAAGTCCTTCGACGACCTCGGCATCCGGGGATTCGGCTTCGCTCCGCTCAAGCTGCCGCCGGAGCTCGACTTCGCCGGCATGTTCCACGGCGTGGACGAGCGCGTTCCGGTGGACGGCCTGCAGTTCGGCGTACGGGTACTGGACCGGTTCATCGACCACAGCTGAGCCCACCCCGCACTTCCGCCCGCCCCTCGGTGACGTAATTCGCCCGCCTGTCCGGACCTCACCGGAAAGAGTGAAAGGGGGGTTGGGCTCGTAGCCCTCTGATTTTCTCCTCGTTACAGGTGATGCGGTCCGCGGCTGGGACCGCATTTCCAACGAGGAGGAACAATGATCAAGAAGATTGCCGCCGCTGCGGCTGTCACCGGTGGTCTCGTGCTCGCGGGCGCCGGCATGGCCGTTGCCGACGCGGGTGCCCAGGGTGCCGCCATCGGCAGCCCCGGCGTCATCTCGGGCAACGTCATTCAGGTCCCCGTCCACGTTCCGGTGAACGTGTGCGGCAACACGATCTCCGTGATCGGGCTCCTGAACCCGGCCTTCGGCAACACCTGCGTCAACGCCTGACGTTGAGCGTCAACCCGTAAGGGTTTGAAGCCCGGTCGGCCCCGGAGCGCGCGCCATGCGCTCCGGGGCCGACCGGCATTCGGCCCTCGCACGGTCGTGTCCGGGGGTAATTCGGAAGTGCAGAAGGCAGGAAAAGAACCTATGCGACAGGTCACTCGTAAAGGCCTGATCACCATGGCGGCGGCAGGCGGAGTGCTCGCACTCGGTGGGGGTTACGCGCAGGCGGACTCCGGAGCGGCCTCCGCCGCGACGAATTCCCCGGGGGTGGCATCCGGGAACAGCATCCAGATTCCGATCGAGATCCCGGTCAACGTCTGCGGGAATTCCGTGGACGTCGTCGGTCTGCTCAACCCGGCATTCGGAAACAGTTGCGCGAACACGTCGCAGGGCGGCACCGTGAGCGGTCGCGGCGCGTCCGGCTCCACCCACGCCGACGCCGGGGACACCTCGGCGCAGCAGGGAGGGAACGCCGCCTCGGGGACCGGCAGGCACCGCGCCGGCGACTCCACCAAGGCCGTCGGCGGTGGCGGCGGCGCTACGGCGCAGGGGGTCGCGCAGGGTTCTCCCGGCATCCTCTCCGGCAACAGCGTCCAGGCGCCGGTCGACATCCCCGTGAACGCCTGCGGCAACTCCGTGGACGTCGTGGGACTGCTCAACCCCGTCTTCGGCAACGAATGCGTCAACGGCGCCCCGGTTGCCCCGCCCGTGGTGCCGGAGGTGCCGGTCACCCCCGAGGAGCCCGTCGCTCCGCCGGCCCACGAGCCGCCCGCCCCCGAGGTGAACACCCCTCCGCAGCTCGCGGAGACCGGTGCCGGTGACCTCGGCATGCTGATTCCGGCGGGGGCGGGCATGCTGCTCGCCGGCGCCGGAGCGGTGTTCTACCGCCGCTCGCGCAGCGCTGCATAGGGCGTTTCTCGAAAGGAGCGCCGTCCGCCCGGAGGGCCGGACGGGCGTGACTTTCAGAACACGACCCGGGTGGCTGCACCAGGACCGGAAGGGGACCTTCCGTCCGGACCGGGCCGGGGCGCGCGAGCCCGCCACGGCCCGGACGGAAGCCCTGCCGTCCCGGTGACACGCATGACGAAGAGGAGCGGGTCCGGCGGCTGCGGGGCCCGCTCCTGGCGTTACCAGGTGGCCCTGAGCTGGCGGATGATCCTCCGCCGCAGCCGCACCCTGCGGCTGCCGTCGTGGCGGAGCGTCAGGCGGTCCAGCTCCCAGTGCCCGTACTCCGCGTGGTCGGTCAAAAGTCGGGCCGCATCCTTGCGGGACACCCCGCGCGGCACGTACACGTCGACGAATTCGTATTCCGGCATCGCATCTATTGTGCGGGCAGAGCCCCGGTACGGATAGCGTCTGCCTCATGTCTGATGCTGCGCAGCCCACCGCTGCCGAGGTACGTGCCGCCGCCGAAGCGGTCAAAGCCGCGATCGACCGTCACCTCGACGCGGTCGAACGCCGTAGCGGGGACGAGGACCCCGCCGTGTACGAAGCGTTCAACGCTCTCGCCGCCGCCGCCGAGGTCTACGACGAACTCCTCTACGAACGGCACGACGAGGTGACTCCCTTCGAGATCCCGGGCGCGGACGATTCCCTGCCCCCGTACGCCGGACCGGCCGAGCCGAGCGCGCTCAGCGTGCTGATCCGGCGCGACTACGCGGTGGCGGAACCGCAGCGGCTGCTCGCCCAGGCGCAGCGGCTCGCGGACGCCGACCCGGACGACCTCGACACCGGTCACGCCGCGGTCGTCGGTACGAGCGTCCACGCCGCGCTCGGCGTGCTGTTCGGCGAGTACGAACCCGACGAGATCGCCTCCCGCCACAAGGAGTTCGGCTTGGTCGAGGGGGACTCCACGCTCTGGGTGGCAGCCGCCGACGAAGCCGGCGAACCGGGGGAGTGGCTCGGGTCGCCCTTCGAGGACGTGGACCCGGAACTGGTGGTGTGCCGGTTCGACGTCAGCTCGGTCTTCGACGACGACCTCGAGGGCGACGAAGGCGACGACGATGACGACGACCTCGACGAGCTCCCGTCCGGCGGCGCCTGACCGCGGCCGGGAGCCCCGACTGCCCTGACGGCCCTTCGGACAGGCCGGTGGCCCGGTGCACCGCGCACCGGGCCACCGGCCTGCGCGGACTCCGGGCGACTGTGACCGAGCACACCCCGGTGGGACCGGACCGGCAGGAGGAGTGGGGCGATGGAGGAGGCACGCGGGGAGCGGCCGAGGACGCCGAGAGGCGGGTCCCTCCGGTCGGGTGCGCTCGTCCGGGAGTCGGGAAGGACGTGGCGTCTGGTCGCCGCGAACGGGTGGCGCCTCTCCCCGGCCGACGCCGAGGCGGCTCGGGCCGTCCTGGCCCGGCTCACGGCGCCGCTCCCTGCCCGACGGGGCACGGCGGCCCCGACCAGGGTCACGGACCGGGACAGACGGCTCCAACGCGTACTGCGCACCACCGTTCACCACTTGGACGCCGGGGCCGTCAGTCCGTCCGCAGCCGCTCTCCTGGCTGCCGTGGCCCGCGCCCTGCTGCCCTGGCACGCCGCTCCGAATCCCCTCCCGGCGGCCGCTGCCCCCCGCTACCCGCCCGTGCCGGGAACCGTGTCGGACGCGCCGCCGCCGACCGGAGCGGGCGAAGCTCTGCTCCCCGGCCTCGGCGCGCTGTTCACCGCCCTGGTCGCGACGAGCTCCGGCGGCGCCGACCCGCTCACGCCTCCGGTCGAGCCCTGGGAGGCCCTGTACACGGGGAGGTTCCGGCACCACACCAGGCCCGCGCCGGGAGTGTGGTCGGCCGAGACCGTGGACTGTCCGGGGTGCGGAGACCGGGACGGCCCCTGGACCGTCACCTGCGACTGGCGCCGGGCCGTGCTCGGCTGCGCCTGCGGGACGGCGAGCGCGGGGCACGGACTCTCCCTCTCCGAAATCTGGCTGGTGCTGCCGGAGAGGGAGAGCGGGTAGGTGCGGACCGCCGGCCGCCGGCCGTCCTAGGATGATGCGTCGGGCGTGGGCAGTGCCTCCAGCAGGGCCCGCAGCCGGGTGGTGCGTTCCTGCCCGGGGATCTCGGCCACGGCCCTGGGCAGCGCCTGGTCCACGCCGTGCACGACGGACAGATGGTGCTCGCCCCGGCTGAACGCGGTGTAGACCCACGGCCTGCTGAGCCCCCGCGCCGCGTCCCCGGGGAGCACGACGACAGCGGCCGGCCAGCGCGTCCCCGCCGCCTGATGGGCGCTGAGCGCCCAGCCGTGCCGTACCGCCGAGGCCACCCGGCCCTGCGGTACGACGACCGGCGTGCCCTCGCAGTCCAGCCGCAGCCCCTCGGCGTCGGCCGACACCACGACACCGGGTACGGCCCGGCCCGGCGCGGGAACGTGGACCACCCGGTCGCCCGGGTCGAAGCCGCCGAAGCGACCGGGTCCGGGGTTCAGGCGTTCCTTGAGCGCCGCGTTCAGGGCCCGGGTGCCCGCCGAGCCGCCGTGGCCCACGGTGATCACCCGGGTGTCCGCCGCGTCGATGCCGAAGGCACGCGGTACGGAGTCGGCGACCAGCTGCACGGTGCGGTGCACGGCCTCGCCCGCGTCCCGCACCGGCACGATCACCACTTCCTTGCCCGGCGCCCCGACCTGATTCAGCTCACCGACGCCGATGCCGGAGACCAGCTCGCCGATGGGCCCCGGGTCGGGTGTGCGGGAGATCACCTGCGGGCAGGCACGGGCGGCGCGGCCGGAAGCGGGAGGACTACCGGCTCAGCGTCAAGTTCGGCATGCTCATGAAGCCCGGCAACGGATTCGGCAAGCCGGACGGCCGTCCCG
>NZ_JBSFVR010000193.1:0-13791 GCF_053592415.1 Streptomyces sp. NPDC002690
CGGTGATCTTGCCCGAGTCCTTGGTGTACGTGCAGGTGACAAGGCGGTCACCGGTCGTCCAGGACTCCTTGGTCGGCTGGTAGTACGAGCCGGAGACGCCGGCCGGAACGGCCCAGGTGTCCGGGGCGAACTTCAGCTCCTCGGCCGGGCAGCGCGTGTCCGCGGCTTCGACGATCGCGTCGTCGCCGGGGTAGGTGCCGTCACCCTCGTCGATCTTGAACTCGCCGTAGACCTGGCCGTCGTGAGCCTCGGTGCACGGGACGACCTCGATCGCGAATTCCTCGCCCATCTCGCCTTCGGCGACAGGCTTCGAGTTCGGGTTGTAGCAGTCGCCCTGTTTGAGGTCGAAAACCGACTTCTGGCGGGCGGCCTTCTTTATGCCCTCCTTGGCACTCTCGGCGACGGAACAGCCGGACGCACCGATGGCGAGAAGTGCGACAGCAACGCATATACCGCGCATGGAACGGGACTTGGCACCGAAAGACATAGCGTGTGAATCCTCAAGCGGAAGTAAAGGGGGCGAACTGATGTGCGCATCGTATGGCATGGCTGTGACAACGCTGTGCGACCCAGGTTTACGCTCACCGATCCCGGGTAGACGTTTCGGCCCGTCAGCCGCCCCTCACGTCGCACGTACGCGGCCCGCCAGCCGCACGTACGCACCCCCTCAGCCGCACGTACGCGGCCCGCCAGCCGCCCTCAGTGGCCCGTCAGCGGCCCCTCAGCCGCCCGTACGCCGCCGCTTCGTCCGGATCACGACCCACACCGCGCCGATCACGATCAGCCCGCCGAGCAAGGACTTGCCCTTCCCGGTCGCGCTCCCGCCGTCCCCACTGCCCCCACTGCCCTCGTCGGCCCCGGCCCCCTTTCCTCCCGCCTCCGCCGAGGTGGACCCCCCGGACCCGCCGCCGGAGGCGCTCGGTTCGGGCGTGGCCTGCGCCGCGTTGGTGCCCTTCACCTCCAGCCGACGGACCTGGCTCCGCGGGCCCTCGGAGCCGAGCATCAGCGCCGTGCCGTCCGCCGTGTACGTGACCGACTCGGCCTGCATCATGAACGGGGCGCCCACGCCGCGTTCGTCGCCGAGCTTCCCGTCGTCGAAGGTGTACGCGTCGGCGCCGAGGTAGCCGCGCAGCACCAGTCGCGTACCGTCCGGGGAGAACGCCCCGTCGGTCACCCACGGCACCTCGGCGACGCGCTTGAAGACGTTGTTCCCGCTGGTGGAGAGGTGCTCGGGGCCTTCGTAGAGGCCCCCGCCGTCCCGGTTCTTGGAGGCGATCCAGACCCGCCCCGTCTTCGGGTGGACCATCAGCGCCTCCGCGTCCCGGGCCCCGTCCGCGTACGTCACGTCGAACTGGGTGGCGCGCACCGTGACGTCCCCCAGTGCCTTCGGTTCGGGAAGCCGGTAGATCCAGACGTGGTCCCAGGTGCCGTTGAGGTTGTCGCCGATGTCGCCGACGTAGAGGTTCCCGTCCGGGCCGAGGGAGATCGCCTCGACGTCGCGGGGCTCGCCCACGCCGGTCATGGTGACGGTGGCGACGGTCTCGCCGGTGCGGGAGTCGACGGCGTAGAGGTAGGGGCCGTCCTCGCTGTCGTTGTGGGTCCAGTAGACGCCGGGGTGGATGCGGCTCGCGGCGAGCCCGCTGGACTCGGTGATCCTCGGGTCCTTGATGGTGAAGGTCTGGTCGGCGCCGTCGTCCGCCAGGGCCGGAACGGTCCCCGCGAGCAGCAGGGCGGCGGTACCGAGGGCGGTGAGAGAGGCACGCATGGCGCAAGTGTCCATCATCACGGTGCGGCCCGAACGGGAGATCGGGGATGATGACGCCATGCTTTTCCAGTCTGCCGCCGCCGAGTCCACGCCCTGCGGTGGTGCGGCATGACCCTTCGCGCGAACGCCGTGCGCTTCCTGTTCGTCGGCGACTCGATGACCGTGGGCCGGGCGGGCGACTTCACCTGGCGCCACCGGATGTGGCAGCACCTCGAAGCGACCCTCGGCGAGGGCGGTTACGCCATCGTCGGCCCGCGCACGGGGCTGTACGACGCCGAGGTGGACGCCCCGGTCTCCACCGCGTACGCCGACCCGGCGTTCCCCGCCCCGGCCCGGCGGCATCTGGCCGGCTGGGGCGAGGGCTGGCTGCACATGGCGCCGGTGATCGAGGAGGCGGTGGCCGGATCCGGTGCGGACGTACTGCTCGTCTCGCTCGGTCTGATCGACCTCGGCTTCTACACCGACAGCGACCAGACGGCGGCGAACGCGCGCGCCTTCATCACCGCCGCCCGCGCCGCGAACCCGCACGTCAGGCTCGTGCTGCTGCCCGTCATCCCGAACGTCCGGGCCGAATCCGACGCGCCCTTCGCCGACTCCTGCGCACGCTTCAACACGCTGCTCGCCCAGGCCGTCGCGGACCTCTCCACCGCCGCGTCCCCGGTCCTGCTGGCCGCACACCCTTCCGGCTACGACATCCACACCGATACGTACGACGGCACGCACCCGGGCCCGAGCGGCGAACACAAGCTGGCCGCCACCTTCGCGGAAACGATGCACCGGGCGTGGTCGCTGGGCGGCCCGTACACGCCCGAGCTGGTGCCGGAACTCGCCCTCTGAAGCCGGGCCCGCACACTTTCTTCACCCCGCCCGCCGGACACGCACATGCCGCTGATAATCTGCGGCCTCCCGCCTGCCGGTGACACGTCCCGGCAGGCGGGACTTGTATTCCGTGACGTTCTCGCACGTCCGGTACGAGCCGAAGAGGTGTTTCTTTGAAGTCAGTTCGCAGGTCCGGCACCATCGTGGCACTCGCGGGGGCACTCACTCTGGCCGCGCTCTCCACCGCTCCGGCAGCACAGGCGGCGTCCACCGGCATCACGATCACCAGCGTCGTCGTCAACGGCGGCAAACCGATCGTCGTGGGTACGTCCGACGCCAAGGAGCCGTCGCTCAACTTCCGGGTGACGCTGCCCGCCGGTTACTCGGTGGACGACTCGTCCCGCTTCACCGCTGAACCGTTTCTCTACCACGGCTCCACCTCTGCCGCCGGCGTCGCCGCCCGCGACGCCCTCCACATGGGCTCCTACACCTGCTACAAGGTGAGTACCCGGGTCGCCGACTGCAAGGGCTACCTCTGGATCAAGCCCTCGCAGCTCAACTCCGCTGCCGACGCGGGCACGTGGAAGGTGGGCGTCGCGGCGGAGCTCATCAGCTCCAAGGGAGCGATCCTCGCCAAGGAGTACAAGACCGCGACGGGCACCGCCTCCGTACGCCGCTGGGCGAGCCTCACGGTGAACGCGGGCCCCGAGCCGGTCGTCAAGGGCAAGACCCTCACGGTCACCGGCGCGCTCACCCGCGCCGACTGGGCGACCCACAAGTACGCCGGGTACGGCAGCCAGACCGCCTCGCTCCAGTTCCGCAAGACCACCAGTTCGACGTACTCCACGGTGAAGACCGTCAAGGCGAGCTCGACCGGCGCCCTGAAGACGACCGTGACCGCCTCGGTGGACGGCTACTGGCGCTGGACCTTCGGCGGTACGTCCACCACGGGCACCGCCACGGCCACCGGCGACTACGTCGACGTGCGCTGAGCCGAACCCCTACCGGTCCGGGCAGACCTGCCCGGACCCGACGGCGGCCGGGGCGTGGGGCACCTCCCACGTCCCGGCCGCAGCCCTCAACAGGCTTCGTACCAGCCGTTGTTCATGCCGACCGCTGGGTCCCCAGCATCGACAGGGCCAGCTCCCACAGCTCCCGCGAGACCTCTTCGGGCCGGGCCCGCCGGGACCGCCGGGTGTGGTGGGCCATCAGCTCGTGGACCGTACCGACCATGACGAGGACGTCCGCCTTGTGGTCGCCCTCCTCCGCCTCGCCCCGCATGACCGCGCGCTGGGTCTCGCCGGTCAGCCAGTGCGCCCACACGTCACGCCACCGCTTGCAGTGCGCGTCCACCGCGTGGCTCACGCCCAGCACTTCGACGAAGGTCACCCGGGCTTCACGGGGGTCCTCCGTCACCGCCTTCACATAGGCGTCGAAGAGGACCCTGGTGCGCTCGGCCATCGAGCACTCGTCCATGCCCTCGGCCATCATGGCGTTCTCGGCGGCCCGCAGGCCCTTGGTGGTCACCCAGTCGTGCAGGGCGATCAACAGGCCCTCCAGCGAGCCGTATTCCTCGTACAGCATCGACACCGGCACACCGGCTTTGTCGCAGACCTCCTCGTCGGTGGTCTGCTTGTAGCCGTACGTGCCGAACATCGCGCGGGCCGCGTCGAGGAGTTGGGCGCGCTCCCGTGTGCGAATCCTGTCCACGGACTCGGTCCCCAGAGTCCCCCAGCTGTCCGTCACCGGTCCTCCTTAGGCAGAAACGCGGGAGAGGGTCAGGTCGCCTCTGCATCGAACCGCCCGAGTCATTCTCCTCGCACATCACTCTCGATGCGCGAAACGCCACACTCTGCCACCCATGCAGCTATCGAACGCGGAAGCGTTGACGTGCGAAATACCGTGCGATGGAGCACGCCCCACCCGCCCTCATCCGAGAGGAAATTCGAAGGCCTGCACGGAAACTCGGCCCAACCCACTCGGACGAGTGACACTTTCCCACCGGCGCACACGGCGCGGTCGGGCGCGTCGCCCGGCGCCGCGCGCCTTCCGCCGCCACCGCTCGACCGCGACTCCCGCGACGGGACGGGCAACGGCCCGCACCAGCCACGAAAGCCACAGCCTCATCCTCGTTCGTCCGGTGCTGTCAACCACCCATGCGGGCCGCCGCACTGGATGACCTCGGCGAGCACCATCAGACCGACCGCGTCACAGACCGACCGCGTCACAGACCGAGCCGTCACAGACCGAGCGCGGCGTAGGCGGCGGCCTCCTCGCCCGAGTCGGCGTCCGCGCCCGGCGCGACTGCCGCGCCGACGTGGACATCGCGCCAACCGCCCTTGCCGTTCCCGGTCAGGCCCTCCTTCCCCTGGGCACGGGCCGCCGCGTTCCGGCTGGCCGCCCACGCCTCCCAGGCTTCCGCCGACCGGCACGCACCGCACTTGGTCTCACCGCCCGTCGCCCGGAACACATGTTCGTCGCCCGGGCCCTCGCAGGTCACCAACGGCAACGGCGGCTCGTAGGGCGCCACGTACGGAGGCTCGGCGAGGGGATTCCCGTCCACACCCTGGGGACGGGAAGCCGCCACGGACGCCGCACCCGGCGAACCACCCGACGAACCACCTGGCCGTACCCCCGAGGCGGCAGCCGCCAACGCGTCGAAGTGGCCGCGTTCCGCCGGCATCTTGTGCTCCAGCCGGTACCGCAGGAAGCCCACCGGCGAGTACACCCCCTCCTCCGGCAGCCACGAGATCAGCGTCTGCCGCAGATCCGCCGTCGACACGCCCCGCCGCAACCACTCCGCTGCCAGATCCACCAGCACCCGCGCCTCTCTCAGCCCCAGCGACAGCTGCTTCGTCCCGCGTCGCAGCGAGAGCAGCACCCGCTCGGCCTCCACCGCCTCGAAGCTCCGCTCCCCCACCGGCTCGTCCCTCGGCACGGCAACGGCCGCAGGCGCGCGCCGCCTCGGAGCCGGTACGGGCACGGGCACCGGCACGACCGGCGGCACGGGTACGGGCACCGGCACGACCGCCGGTCCGGGCACGACCACGGGCGCGACCACGGGAACAGCCACGGGAACGCGTTCGGGTACGACCGCCGGAACGGGTGCATGCACGGGCACGTCCGCCCCCGCGCCCACCGGGCCGGGAACCGGCCCCGGCACCCGCTCCGGCACCCGCTCCGGCGCCCACTCCGCCACCGGCCCCGGCACCCGCCGGACCGGCTTCTCCGAATCCTCCGGCTCCCCTTCGCCCAGCCATTCCGGCGGCTCCGACCAGAAACCCTCGCCGTCCTCCGCCGCGAATTGCGAGACACTCACGAACTCGCGTGCGCAAAAGCCTCGTTCATTTTTCGATTCGCGAACCGAGCCGGTAGGTAGGTAGGGAGGATGAGTTCGCCGATTGTTTTACGTGAGGTGGGTAGTCGCCGACCGACCGGGGCCTTGGTTCACCGACCGCCCGACTGTGGTCACTCGGCGCGACCTGCGCGAACGCATCCTCCGCGCAGAGCCCACGCTCCTCGGCCAACTCCTCTTCCTCGCGGTCCACATACTCCCGGCAGCTCTCCCAGTACGCCTCCGCCCGCTGACGGGAACTCGGCGCGTTCGACAGGATCTGCGCCGTGGCCCACAGGCCGCCCGGACGTCGATAGCGCCACTCGTGGAGATAGCCCTCGCGCTTCAGGAACTTCTTCGCCTTCTTGTACGGCCCGTGCTCGATGCCCGCGTCCTTGGCGAAATCCCAGAGCGGCCCGAGCATCCTCGGCCGCTGCACGGACGGAAGGCTCTCCATGTACAACACGATGATCTTCGCGTCACTGTTCATCCGCCGCGAGCCGACCAGCCCGCCCGAACGCCGCCCGGTGCCCGACACCGGAGAGATAGCATGCCAAAGCATCCCTGTGGACCTTTCTCGTCCATGAGTGGTGAAGGCCCTCGGAACGGTGTGTCTGCACCTCCGGGGGCCGCTCCACGCACGGATAAGTGCACGGAACGTGATGACGCGATCACCGTACATCACGCCGTAGCCACTCTTGTCACGATTTCGACGACAACAACCCCTGCGCGTGACCGAGGACTTCGCGCCACCCCATACGCCACTCACGCCACCCTCGTCACGCCGGTATCGCGGCGAACCCCGGCCCCGTAGCCGCACTCGGGCCCGCGTCCCACCCGAGGCAGGAGCCAGGGCCATCGACCGGGCCAGGGGCCAGGGCCATCGGGCCACGGGTCATCGGCCGGGCCGTCCGTCACCCGCTTCACCGGTCGGATGCGGCACGAACCGGCTCACCTGATGGGTGCTCGGGTAAGCGAGGCGCCCGCACAGCATGGTGATCCGGAGCGTCGCCCCGTCGACCCCCGCTTCCCGCAGAGCACGTAGAAAAGCCCGCAACACCGCCCGATCGGCGGTCTCCAGCACGACCTCCCACCGCCCCAGCTCGGGTGCGGTACGAGCAGTGGCCCGCCGCCCCTCGGCCTCCCGCCGACGCTTCCTCTTCGCTTGCCCTGGCATGGGGCCAGGATCACCACCCGGCCACGTGACGGCAAGGAACGCCGATCGCCCGGAGCCACCCACGCCACGCCCCGCCGGCCACCCCGCCGCACGCCCTCGACCCCGCCCGCGGGGAGCGAGCGGAGAGTGGCCGGATCACGTCGCTCCCGACCCAAGACGCTCTTGTAACAAAGTTCAGCCACCACCAAGATGTCGCCGTCTCGCACAGGGCCGACACAACTTCCTCCGAAAGGAACGATCTGTGAAGCACTACGGGCGAATAGTGAGCGTTGTCGCGGCTGTTGCCGTCACCGGAGCCGCGGCGTTCACGACCATCGGAAGCGCGAGCGCGGCCACGACGAACGTGAACGCCAAGTCAGTGAGCACCAGTTCAGCGGCACCGAAGAAGGCGAAGCTTTCGGCCACCGAGGACGGCCACCAGCTCTTCGCGGGCATCTTCTTCGCCCAAGGACCCGTGGCCGCGAAACTCGCGACCAACAAGCACCTCGACGGGTTCGAGCCGGGCGCGAACGACAGCCCCGAGGCAGTCCACGCCGTGGCCGAACTGGTCAAGGCGATCGAGCGGAAGTCCCCCGGCATCTTCGCCGACTTCTCGGCCAAGTCCCGCAGCGGCGACCCCAGACTCGTGGACGCGGCGGTGACCTCCCTCTCCCAGACGCTCGCCGGCGTCTCCGACTCGGACCTGTCGACCGCCCCCACCGACTCGGCGGACTGCGTGACCTTCGTCGTGACCGTGGCCGTCGCGGCGGTCGTCATCGGCGTGGCGACCGGCGCACTGGTCGTCAACGCCGCCGCCTTCTTCAACGTGGTGGTGGATGACACCGAACCGGAGGAGAACCTGACCAGGGAGGAAATCGTGGCGGAGCTGACCACCACACTGCACGCCGTCTGACCCGGAGAACCTCCGTCCGACCCGAGGAAACCCCGTCCGACCCGAGGAAACCCCGTCCGACCTGAAGTAACTCCGTCCGACCCGAAGTGACTCCGTCAACCCGCGCCGACTCCGGTACCGCCCTCCGCGGGGCGAGCCCGGGGTCGGCCCGCACACCCCGGACCCATGGAGAGACGAACAGTATGTGGTGGAAGGACTCCCCGCTCAGGGTGCAGGACCGCGTCACCGTGACCGACCGGCAGACCGTCGAGATACCCCGGGCCTGGATCACCGGGGTCGCGGTGCTCTGTGCCGTCGTCGGCCTGTACGTGGCGCAGACGCAGCTACCGAAGAACGTCATGCACCTGCCCGGCCAGCAGGCCGTCAGGCCCGTCGCGGTCGCCGTAACACCGCAGGGCTGGGCCTTCTTCACGAAATCGGCCCGCAGCACGGAATTCGAACCCTTCCGCTGGGACGGCTCGACCTGGTCCAGCGCATCGGCCGGCCGCCACTCCGAGCACGGATTCAACCGGGTCTCGCGCTCCCAGGGCATCGAGACCGCGTTGATCCTCCACGAAGCCGGTAAGGCCACCCCCACACCCTGCGCACTGGCCTCGCTCCAGGACTGCCTGAAGAACGCCCGAGGAGCCACCGCGGTCACCAACAGGACCCCGGACCCCACCCTGTGCGGACGGATCGCCGTGGTCGAGCAGAAACCCACCCCCTGGGCCTGGCGCGGCCTCCTGCCCGCCGCGCACACCCCGGAGAGCGCTTTCCTGCTGGACGTCTCATGCTGAGGCGGGTCCCCGTGCCGTGGACCAACGTGTACGGGCTCGCCCGCACGCTCCTCGCACTGGGCACACTCGGCACCCTGGCCTTCAGCAGCACGTCGACGCTGTTCCGTCCCGTGGCGACGCAGGGCACCTACCCCGTCTGCAAGTCGCTGATGAGAGCCGGCGTCTTCTGCCTGGCGCCCGAGAACGGTCTCACCGCGGCCCGTTGGCTGTGCGTCGCCGTACTCCTCCTCGTCGCCGCCGGGTGGCGTCCCCGGTGGACCGCGCTCCCGCACGCCTGGGTGTCCTTCAGCGTCTTCACCGAGATCGCCATCCCCGACGGCGGCGACCAGATCACCTCCGTCCTCTCGGCACTGCTCGCCCTCACCGCGCTCGGCGATCCCCGCCGCTGGCACTGGCGGCGACTCCCCGAGGGGGCCGCCGCGCGGCACCGCCGAGCCGTCCTCCTGGGGACGACGGGCCTGGTGCTCGCACGTCTCCAGATGTCCTTCCTCTACTTCCAGTCCTCCGTCGCCAAACTGCCCCACGCGGAATGGGCCGACGGCACCGCGATGTGGTACTGGGGACACAGCCTCATGTTCGGCGCACCCGGCCCGCTCCAGCCCCTGGTGGACCCGGTGCTCGCGTCCCCCGTGGGCGTCGCCCTGCTCACCTGGACGCCGCTGGCGATAGAAATCTGCCTGGCCGCGAGCCTGTTGCTCGCGCAGCGCTGGCGCTGGCGCGTGTTCGCCGCAGGTGTCCTCTTCCACCTCTCCATCGCCGTGATGATGGGACTGTGGAGCTTCGCCCTGGCCATGATCGGCGGACTGGTGGTCCTCTGCTTCCCTCTCGGCTCCCACCTCGACATCACCCCGCCCGAGGCCGTCCGCGGATTGCTGCGCCGGGCCACCGCCGCCGAACCGGATCTCCCGGCGGCCGGGGACGACCGCACGGAGCCCGAGACGGCGCCCGATACGGAGCCCCCGCGCCGCCGGCCCGTCCCCGCCCCGGGACCTGCGGGAACTTCGGCGCCCGTGGGCTCCTGACCGACGGGGGCCCCGGCACCGGACCATCGGCGGGCGCCCCGCTCACCGTGGTCCGGCCGTCCCTGCCGGGTCCGGGTCTCCGCCCCCGGCAGGGACGGCCGGTCTCCGACCCGGCCTTCCCTGTCGCCCGCGGACCTGGCACCCTCACCGGGGCACTCGTCCTCTTCCACAGGTGGGCGGTGGTGAACACCCCGCCGAGCCCGCACCCACCCGATGACGGCGGCGACCTCCGCGCCGAGGAAGCGACCGCGCGGGTTCTCACTGGAGCCGCCCGTATGCCTGGTCCCTCTCACCTCGCTGCCGTCCGCCAGTCGTACGACACGGTCGCCGCCGCATACTTCGAAAGGGTGCTCTCCCCGTCGGAGTTGGACCCGCTGTCACGAGGGATGCTGAACGTCTTCGCCGAGGTCGTGCGCACGGCCGGCCTCGGGCCCGTCGCCGACCTGGGATGCGGGCCCGGCAAAGTCACGGCGTACCTGGCCGCGCACCACGTCCACGTCTTCGGCATGGACTTGGCGCCCGCCATGGTCGAGCTCGCCCGACGCGCATACCCGAATCTGCGTTTCGGAGTCGGCTCGATGACCTCGCTTCCGATCAAGGACGACGTTCTCGGCGGCGTCCTCGCGTACTACTCCACCCACCACACGCCACCGGCACTGCTGCCGCTCGTCTTCGGCGAGTTCCACCGAACCCTCGCCCCCGGCGGCTCACTGATGCTGGCCGGCCACGTAGGGGACGACCTGCATCTG
This sequence comes from Streptomyces sp. NPDC002690, assembly GCF_053592415.1. Taxonomy (NCBI): domain Bacteria; kingdom Bacillati; phylum Actinomycetota; class Actinomycetes; order Kitasatosporales; family Streptomycetaceae; genus Streptomyces; species Streptomyces sp. NPDC002690. The sequence continues at coordinate 10,535 of NZ_JBSFVR010000193.1, forward strand.
CGTCCCACCCAGGCGTACGGCGGGCATCCGGTGTCCTACGAGTCCTACCTGCTGCCGCCCGACCGGATCGCCGGACTCCTGAAGCAGGCCGGGTTCGTCCTCACCGCGCGCCTGGTGGAGGAACCGGACGAAGGAGCCGAGAGGACCTTCGCCACCTTCCTCGCCCACAAACCCGAACGATTGCCGGAAGCAGACCGAAGGGGGTGACTACGCGGGCCGACGCGGCACTGCCAACTGCTGAGAAGACACCGGAGCAATGAGCATCTCCTCGTCCACCTCCCCGGGTTCGGCCAGGACTCTCCCCACGGCCGGCACGAGAACCGCTGTTGCCGGCGCGGCGACCGTGAAGACGAACACCGACCGACCGAACCTCCTTACGTACCGCGCGACCTGATGCGCATCGGTACGCGGTTCGGGCAGTCCACGTGTCACACGTGCCCGGGTCCTCCTCGAAGACGGTCGGGTCCCCGATCCGCTCAGCGTTGACCGCGGTACCGATGTTCCATCCCGACCACGCGGCGGATACGGGGCGGACACGCGAATTCACCACGGCCGTGCCGCACGCGTTCCCCTGCCGCATCACTGGGTGAGCGCTGACCGCGCGCCCCGCTCCACCAGGGCGGCACACTCCGGACAGTCGGAGATGACCTGGTGTACGCAGTGCACCAGGTGGGCCAGGAACCGGTCGGCCAGTTCGAGGTTCGTGATGTGTTCGGCGATCCGGGCGCGCTTCGCGTTGACCAGGCCGATGCGGTCGGCCCGTTCCCCCGAGGCGAGTTCACGGATTTCGGCGAGCGACAGCCCGGCCCGCCGGCCGATTTGGATGAGGCGGGCCCGGCCGACGGTCTGGTCGTCGTAGACGCGGTGCCCGGAGGGCAGCCGGCGCGGGGTGAGCAGTCCGATGTCCTCCCAGTGCCGGAGGACATGGGTGGCCACCCCGAGCAGGGCAGCCGCACCGCCGATCTTCAACTCCACTGCGGACGTCACGCTCCTTTACTTCAGGTCGACCTGAAGTTATACCGTCCCGTCATCGACCCCACCACCCGATCACGAGAGGGACAGGGCTGCCATGTCCGACGCTGTGAGATCACCGACGCTGGCCGCATGCTGTGGCGCGGTCGCAAGCCTGGCCACGGGTTTTGTTCGCCCCCGACCCCGCGACCAGCGGTTTCTGCGCAGTTTGACCGACGCGGGGCTACCGGACACGGCGGTGTCGGTCACCGTGTCCGCACTGAGACAGGTGCCGCGGTCCGTGCCCACCGCACTGATCGTGGAGGGGCTGCGGCAACCGCGGCGCATCGCGAATTCGCTGTTGTCGTTCGTCATCACCCACCCGGAAGCGACGTTCATCGTGGATCCGGGTGTCTGCCTGGATGTCGACAGCCGTGCCGTCGCGCAATTGCCGTCGTTCCTGCGGGTCGCGGTGCGTCCCCCGGCGGACACCGTCGCCACCGTTACCGCGCTGCAGGAGTGGCCGGGTTCCGGCCTGGATTTCGCGTTGCCGACGCACGCGCATTGGGACCACGTATGCGGACTCCTCGATCTTCCCGGACTGCCGGTACGTCTGCACCGCCGCGAACACGACTGGGTCGCGCAAGGCTCGATCGCGCCCGTGGGTGGCGTCCGCGAGGCCCTGCGCGGCCGGGGCATCGTCCAGTACGAACTGGACGGCCCGCCGATCCTCACCTTCACCGCCGGCCACGACCTCTTCGGCGACGGTTCCGTCGTACTCGTCGACCTCGCGGGACACACCCCTGGCAGCGTCGGAGTTCTGGCGCACACGGCAGCGGGCTGGGTGCTGCTCGCCGGCGACGCCGCCTGGCACACCGACCAGATCGACCTCATCCGGCAGAAGGCCGGCTACCCCGGCAAACTCGCCGACGAGGACCGGCACGAGACCTTCCGGACGCTGCACCGCCTGCACGCCGTCAAGGACCGAGTCACGATCATCCCGACGCACGACCACCGCGCGGCCCAGCAGCTGCCGGCTTGATCACTCGGAGGAACTCCTGCGGGCACACGGGCTGTCGTCCAGCACCTGGACCGATCCGATTCCGGTACTCATGCCCAATGGGCGAGGAACATCGGCTCTGTTCCTCCGGACTCCCGAGGGGCGGCTCGCTCGGGACCCTCCGCCGGGGCAGCGCCTTCGCCCCACCGTCGCCCCACCGTCACTCCCACGAGGAAGCAGATCACCGCCGGCCCGCCGCCCGCACCCGTCCCGTCGACTCGTCCCTTTCGGCCCGGCGGCCTTCTCCCCGCACCCGGCCACGCACGGAGCCGGCCCTACTTCTTCCTCACGCCCTCGTTCCAGATGAGCTTCGCGATGCTCGGCTTCACCGCCGTGGTGATGACCCCCATGGCCGTACGGACGTACCGCCGCTCCGCCAACTCCCGGAGCATGCTCGCCGCGAGGTCCGCGCGGGCGGTGAAGACGCCGTCCGCGCTGGTCTCGGCGGTCCGGTACGCGGTGACGACTGGGTGGTCGAAGAGGCCCGAGGGGCGTACGGACGTCCAGTCCAGGTCCGTCCGCCGGATCACCCCCTCCATCCGTCGCATGTCCTCGTGGAGGGTGCGGCCGAGCCGCCGGTTGACCAGCGGGTCGAGCACGTGGTTGAAGAAGTACGCCCCGCTGGGCCGCCATTGGGGATCGGCGATGTTGGAACTGACGACGAGCAGCCGCGTGACACCCTGGCGGGTCATGGCGTCGGTGATGACTGTCGCGCTCGCCGAGTAGGTCGTGATGGGGTTCTTGCTGAAGCGGGTTCCCAGCGTGGAGAGCACGGCGTCCGTGCCCTCGATCGCCGTCGCGACGGCCGCCGGGTCGGTGGCGTCCGCGACCGCCACGGTGAGGCCCGGCCGGGGAACGAGGGAGCCGGGGCGGCGGGTCACGGCGACGACCTGGTGGCCGGCGGCGAGCGCCTGGTCGGTGAGGTGGCGGCCGGTCGGTCCGTTGGCTCCGAAGACGGTGATGCGCATGGTGTCGGTCGACCTTTCGTGTGGTTGCCGGAACGCCCTTGACTCTGCCGACTGCCCACCCCAGGCTCAACGTTGATGAATAACACCGGCCTCGTCGTCGCCCGCCCACCGGCCAGGGCGGGTGTCGAACGTCCCGCCTGTCCGGCGACGCCTGGCCCGCACGCTCACCACGTTGTCGGGGTCACCCCGATACATCCAGTCTCGGGGTGACCCTCCGCCTTGCGATCGCACGCACCGGACGCCGCCGGACCCGCCCTCCGGGCGGACGGCGCCAGGTT
>NZ_JBSFVR010000194.1:0-13617 GCF_053592415.1 Streptomyces sp. NPDC002690
CGGCAGTTCCCTCGGCGCCCCTGCGGTATTGAAGAAGCTGCCCGAGTTCCCCGACTACGAGGACGGGTGGCAGATCGCGGACCGCCTCCCGCGCCCCTGGTCCTGCGGACCACCACCCGCGGGGAGATCATTTCCCGCGCCAAGACGTGGGTGGCCGCGAAGGTGCCGTACGACATGGAGAAGTACTGGTCCGACGGGTACCGCCAGGACTGCTCCGGCTATGTCTCGATGGCCTGGGACCTGGGCGGCAACGAATGGACCGGCAGCCTCTCCTCGTACGGCACGCGGATCGCGCGCTCGCAGCTGCAGCCGGGCGACATCCTGCTCTTCCACAACCCGGCAGACCCCAACAAGGGGTCGCACGTCACGATCTTCGGCGGCTGGACCAACAGCGCGCACACCCAGTACATGGCGTACGAGCAGACACCCCCGGCCACCCGGAAGAAGACCACGCCCCTCGCGTACTGGAGCAACTCCGACAAGTACCTCGCCTACCGCTACCGGGGGCTCGCCGGCGGTTCCGGCGGCGGCTCGTCGGCGGGGTATCCCGGTGCCGCCACGTTCGGGCCGGGAGCCCGCAACGCCCATGTCACCCGGCTCGGCGAGATGCTGGTGGCGCGGGGCGGGAAACGTTTCTACGCCCAGGGCCCCGGCCCCGCCTGGAGCGAGGCGGACCGGCGCGCGACCCGGGCGTTCCAGCAGGCGCAGGGGTGGAGGGGCGCGAACGCGGACGGCCTTCCCGGCCCCGACACCTGGCGCCGACTCGTGGACGGCACCGGAAGGAACATCCCGGCGGCCGGGTCGGGAGGCGGTTCGAGCGCGGTTCCGCCCTTCCCCGGACGGGGCTATTTCAAGCCAGGTCAATCGAACGCCCATGTCGAGCGGCTCGGCAGGCAGTTGGTGAAGAAGGGGTACGGGCGGCACTACGCCTCGGGGCCGGGCCGCCGCTGGACCGAGGCGGACCGGCGCAACGTGGAGGCGTTCCAGCGGGCCCAGGGCTGGCGCGGTGGCGTGGCGGACGGCTACCCGGGGCCGGACACCTGGCGGCGGCTCTTCTCCTGAAGGGCCGAGGCCCGCCCGGCGGATCGGAGGACCGATGCTCCGTCGGTGCGGCGGCCCGGCGGCTCGGCGGATCGACAGCTCCGGATCGCCGGAGTGCGGAAAGGGAACGGTGGCTCGTGTACGGAGACGAGGAAGACGGCGCAGGGGCGGGCCGTGGTGCCGGAGACGCCGCCGGACCGGGGGCGGGCCCGGGCGGAGAACCGGTCCCGGAACCCGGTCGGCCCGCGGACCGCGATCCGCGTACGGAGGGTGGGCCCGAGGCCGAGGGGCCCTGTGTGGACGTGGTGCTGGAACTCGAGCACGGCGGGACGGAGACCTCCTGGATGCGCACGGTTTCGGCCACGGTCTCGGTGCCCGCGAGCAGTCAGGGCGCCGGCCCGGCCGACGGGACCGGCGGAGCCGAGGGGGGAGGCGGAGTCGACGGGACCGGCGGAGCCGAGGGGGGAGGCGGAGTCGAGGGGGCTGCCGGGGGAGAGGCGCCACCCGCGGAGGCGCCCGCCGGGGAGGTGCCCGCCCCGGCCGGCGGTCATCGCGAGGGAGACCGGCGGGTGACCGGCCGCCGTCGGCCGGTCATCGCCAACGAGTCCACCGCGTCCATCCCGGTGCACCTACTCTTCCGCGACGAACCCCGCGACCCCGACGACCGGACCGGGATCCTCCCGCGCGCCGGTACCGGCGCACCGGACCCTTACGGACCGCCGGGCGGCCCCGCCCGGGACGGCGGGGGCGGCGGAGACCCGGGACGGACCGCCGGGGTCGCCTCGCTGCCCGTCGCCGTGGCCCGCCACGCGCTGCCGGCCGACCGGCCCGGTGCCGGGGCCCGGCGCCCGCCCGTACCCCGATCGCCGCAGGTCGGTGCGGTGACCCGCCCCGCGCCGGTCGCCGATCCCCGGCTGCGCGAGCGCCCCGGACCGGCCCTGCCCGGCTGGGTGGCCGTGCTCACCGGGATCACCGGCTGCGCCGCCGCGCTGGTGGTCCTCTGGTGGGCTGGTGCGCTGCCGGGGACGGCGCAGACCCGGCTCGGCATCGGGCCGCGCCCGTACGAGGGCATCGGCCTCGGCCTCCGGGCGGTGCTGGCGGCGCTGGTGGCCGTGGTGCTCTTCGCGTTCGGGGGCCTCGGGCGCGGGCGGGTCGGGTACGCCCTGGTGCTGACGCTCTTCGGCGACTACCGGGGGAGTGTCCGGCGTACCGGGCTCTTCTGGGTCTCCCCGCTGCTGCTCCGGCGCCGCACCGACGTCCGGCTGCGGCACTGGCGGAGTGAGCCGATGCCCGCCGTGGACGCGAACGGCACGGCGCTGCGGGTCACCGTTCTCGTCGTCTGGCGGGTCAAGGACACCGTCCGGGCGGTGCTGGGGGTCGCGGACCACGAGGCGTACCTGCGCGAACAGGTCGAGGCGGCGATGGCCCGGGTCCTCTCGCAACTGCCCGCCGACGCCTTCCACGAGGACGCCCCCACGCTGCGGAACGCCGAGGCGGTCGGGGACGCCCTGACCCGGATGCTGAAGGCGGACTGCGAGCCGGTCGGGGTGGAGGTGTATTCGGCGCAGCCGACCGGGATCGAGTACGCCCCCGAGGTCGCGGCGGCGATGCAGCGCCGCCGGGTCGCGGCGCTCGACGCGAGGCACCGGGACAGCGTGCTGACCTCCGTGGTGGACGCGGTCGACGACACCGTCCACCGACTCACCACGCGTGGGCTCGTCGCGCTCGACGACTACGAACGCAAGTCCCTGGTAAGGGACTTGACGGTGGCCTTCTACACGGGGCGGGGTGGTGGCGAAGGGATCTGAGGGGCCCGAGGGAGCCGTGCGGCAGCGCAGCATAGCGAAACGGAATGCCGTCACGCAGTGGTCTGGACATGTTCAAGGCGCGTCCATACTGTGGGACTTGGTCTAGACCGCACGACCGCGCGCTTCACGAGCAGTGCTCACCGAAAAGTCCCCATGTCCCTGAGGAGCGAAGCATGCGTAAGAGGGCAAGCGCGGCCGTGGTCGGCCTGGCGATCTTGGGCGCTTCGGCGCTCGCCACCAGCAGCGCCAGCAGCCACGGCTACACCGACAACCCCATCAGCCGTCAGAAGCTCTGTGCCAACGGCACGGTCACCAACTGCGGCAACATCCAGTGGGAGCCGCAGAGCGTCGAGGGCCCGAAGGGCTTCCCGACGGCGGGTCCGGCGGACGGGAAGATCTGCTCCGCCAACCACACCGAGTTCGCGCAGCTCGACGACCCGCGCGGGGGTAACTGGCCCACCACGCAGGTCACCGGCGGCCAGTCGTTCAACTTCCGCTGGCAGTTCACCGCCCGTCACTCCACGACGGACTTCCGGTACTACATCACCAAGCAGGGCTGGGACCCGACGAAGCCGCTCACCCGGGCCTCGCTGGACTCGCAGCCGTTCCTGACGGTGCCGTACAACAACCAGCAGCCGCCGGCCACGCTGACGCAGACGGGCACCATCCCCAGCGGGAAGACCGGCCACCACATCATCCTGGCGGTGTGGACGATCGCGGACACCGCGAACGCGTTCTACTCCTGCTCGGACGTGAAGTTCTGATCCCCGCGCCGGAGGCGGGTGGGCGTTCGACGGCCCCCGTACCGGCACAGGTGCGAGAAGCGCCGGTCCGCGAGACATCGGCGTGAGTGGGGAGGGGAGCGCGATCGGCGACGGCCGGACGTGATGCCCCTCGGAAGAAGCGCGGCCGTTCGGGCGGGACGGCCGAGCCCTTGAACCATCGACGAACAGCAGGACGGCACAACGCAGTGGGGCGGTCTCCGATGCCGGAGACCGCCCCACTGTCGTGTCGTGCGCCGCCAGGGACTCGAACCCCGGACCCGCTGATTAAGAGTCAGCTGCTCTAACCAACTGAGCTAGCGGCGCCTGCTGACTCGAAAATAATACCTGCTCCACGGGGGTGCTGATGACACCCCTGTTCGGGACGGGGTGGAACGGGGCGGGGCGGGGTGGGGAGGGTGAGGGTGGGGCGGGGTCGGGGGTCGCGGTCGTGCGGCGGGCCGCCGTGCGCCTCGTGCCGCGCCTCCGCCCCGTTTGCTGCGATGCCGTACCCGCGAGAACGCGCCGGGCGCAGGGGTGTGCGTCAGCCAAAGTAAGTTTCTTACGTAAGTGATCTTTCTTTTTGCGCTCATTCTTGTCACGCTGACTTCGTGATGAATCGAAGGATCTCCGAAGTCGCCGCGTACGCGGGCGTCAGTACGGCCACGGTCGGTCGCGTCCTCAACGGGCGTACGGGCGTGTCCGCCCCCACCCGCGAGGCGGTGCTGGCCGCCCTGGACGTCTGCGGCATCGAGCGGCCGGTGGGGATGCGCGGGGAGCGGGCGGCGCTGATCGGCCTGGTCGTGCCCGACCTCCAGAACCCCGTGTTCTCCGCGTTCTCCGAGGCCCTGTGCGTCCTGCTGGACCGGCGGGGGCTCATTCCCGTGCTGTGCACGCACAGTCAGGACGGGGTCTCGGAGGCGCACTACATCGAGATGCTGCTACGGCAGAACATCGGCGGGATCGTCTTCGTGGGCGCCAGTTACGCCGACGCCGGACCGGAGCACGGCCAGGTGCTGCGGGAGCGCGGAATACCGATGGTGCTGGTCAACGCGGCGGACGAGAACTCCGGGGTGGCCCAGGTGAGGGTGGACGACGCGCTCGCCGCCGAGCAGGCGCTCGCCCATCTCGCGGCGCTCGGGCATGAGCGGATCGGCATGGTCCTGGGGCCCGGCGGCCATGTCCCCTCGGCCCGGAAGCTCGCCGGGTTCGCGGCCTTCTGCAGCCGCCGGGGCGACGCGCCGGAGGAGTGGCGGCGGCTGGTCGCGCACGCCCTGTTCACCATGGAGGGCGGGGCCACCGCGCTGCCCCGTCTGCTGGCCGAAGGGGTCACCGGGGTCGTTTGCGCGAGCGACGCGCTGGCGCTCGGAGTCATCCGCGGGGCCCGTCGGCAGGGGTTGCGGGTGCCCGAGGACCTGTCGGTCGTCGGCTTCGACGATTCCCCGTACATGGTGGCCACGGACCCGCCGCTGACCACCGCGCGGCAGCCCGTCCAGGCCATGGCGGCGGCGGCCGTGGCCGCGCTGGTGGGTCAGATCGAAGGGCGTGCGGATGCGAACGACCTCCTGATGTTCGACACCGAGCTGATCGTGCGCGGCTCGACGGCCGGCCGCCCCCGCTGAGCCGCCCGCGGTGGCGCGCGGGGGGTGGCGGGCCACCTTCCGCGGGTCGCGCACGCCTGCCGCGGGGCCGCCCCTCGGTGAGCGGCCTCACGTCACCACCGAGGGTCCTGCTGATTACATTCTTGCGCAGATGCATTGACTTCTTGCGTAACCGGCTTCTACCTTCAGCGCTGTTCACGTGCATCGGGTCCCGCAGCCCGGGGGCACCCATCTGGAAGGCGATTCGCATGAATGGCATGGCCGGCGTCAGCAGGCGTCAACTTCTCGGTTCGGCGACCGCGCTCGCCCTGGGCCTGGCCCTCACGGGCTGTGGCGGTTCCTCCGATTCCTCGTCCGGCGTCGACGAGAACGGCGTGGTCACGATCAGCGTGAACGGGATGCCGGCCAAGACGCAGCCCGAGGACCGCAAGGACTTCGAAGACCTGGTCAAGCAGTTCGAGGCGGCCCACCCCAAGATCAAGATCGACGCCCGCGAGGGCCAGATGGACCCGAAGACCTTCGCGGCCAAGCTCGCCGGGGGCCAGCTGGAGGACGTGTACTACGTCTACTTCACCGACCCCGCCGGGCTCATCCAGCGCCGCCAGGGCGCCGACATCACGAAGTACCTCAAGGGCGTCCCGTACCTGGACCAGATCCGTCCCGCCCTCCAGGACGTCTTCAAGGGACCCGACGGCAAGATCTACGGGGTGCCCACCGGCAACTACTCCCTCGGGCTCGTCTACAACCGCGCCCTCTTCAAGAAGGCCGGGCTCGACCCCGACAAGCCGCCGACCACCTGGGAGGAGGTGCGCACCGCCGCCCAGAAGATCAGCGCGCTGGGCGACGGGACCGTCGGGTACGCCGACTACAGCAAGAACAACCAGGGCGGCTGGCACCTCACCTCGTGGATCTACTCCATGGGCGGGGACGTGGCCACCCAGCAGAACGGGAAGTGGAAGGCCGCGTTCGACAGCGACGCCGGCCGCAAGGCGCTCCAGGCCCTGCACGACATGCGCTGGACCGACAAGTCCATGGGCACCCGCCAGCTCCTGGAGATCGCCGACGTCCAGAAGATGATGGGCTCCGGCAAGCTCGGGATGTACATGGCCGGTCCGGACAACATCCCCACCATCGTCAAGCAGTTCGAGAGCAAGTACGACGACTACGGGTTGGCCGCCCTCCCCGGCACCGCGACCCTCGGCGGCGGCGACGGCTTCATGTTCAACCCGAAGGCGTCCCCGGAGAAGATCAAGGCCGGGCTCCAGTGGATCCAGTGGAAGTACCTCAACCCGGACCGCGAGGAGGAGAACGTCAAGAAGTTCTCCGGCCTCGACGTGCCGATCGGCCTCCCGCAGCCCAACCTCTTCAACGGTGCGGCGCAGGCCAAGAACGACGCGATCCACGCGAAGTACGCCAACGTCCCGCAGGCCAACTACCAGCCGTTCGTCGACCGCAGCGACGACGTCGCCGTCAAGGTCGAGCCGCCGAACGCGCAGCAGCTCTACACCGTCCTCGACGGGGTCATGCAGTCCGTGCTGACCAAGGAGGACGCCGACCTCGACAAGCTGCTCGCCGACGCCGCGAAGCGCGCCGACTCCATCCTCGCCACGGTGAAGTGATCATGGCCGGTCGACCGCTCCCCACCTCCCCGGCGCGCGCCACCGCCCGCGACCGGACCCCGGTACGCGACGGAGCCCCGGCACCCGCCGGGGCGTCCGGCCCCGGCACGAAGACCTCTCCCGCCCGGGGACCGGCATCGCCCGCCGGCCCGGCCGCCCGGGGCGGGGCGGCGACCGGCCGGTTCCGGCGCAGAGTGCGCGAGAACCTCGTCGCGTACCTCTTCCTCGCCGCCGGAGTGATCTGCTTCGCGCTCTTCTCCTGGTACCCGATCGTGCGCGGCATCCTGCTCGGCTTCCAGCAGGTCACCTTCGCACAGCCCGCCGAGTGGGTCGGGCTGGACAACTTCCGCCGGCTCTTCGACGACCCGCTCTTCCTCACCGCCTGGAAGAACACCGGCTGGTTCACCCTGCTCGCCCTGGTCTTCGGCTTCGCCGCCCCCTTCGCGACCGCCGTCGTCCTGAACGAACTGCGGCGCGGCAAGGCGTACCTCCGGATGACCGTCTACCTGCCGGTCATGCTGCCCTCGGTCGTCACCATGTTGCTCTGGCGCTGGTTCTACGATCCGGGACCGGGCCTCTTCAACAACGTGCTGGACGTCTTCCACCTCCCGCCCCAGCAGTGGCTGGAGTCCGAGAACCTCGCGATGGTCTCCCTGGTCCTCGTCTCCACCTGGGCCAACATGGGCACCACCACCCTGATCTACCTCGCGGCGCTGGGCGGCATCCCCGGCGAGCTGTACGAGGCGGCCGAGCTCGACGGCGCGTCGATCCGGCGGCGGCTGTGGCACGTCACGATCCCGCAGATGCGGTTCATCCTGATGATCACCCTGCTGCTCCAGGTCATCGGCACCATGCAGGTCTTCGTGGAGCCGTTCGTGCTGACCGGCGGCGGGCCCGACGACGCCACCGTCACCGTCCTGCTGCTGCTCTACCGCTACGCCTTCGTCTACAACGACTTCGGCCTGGCCAGCGCCATGAGCACCCTGCTCTTCGTGGTGCTCGGCGCCTTCGCCGGCGTGTATCTGCGCCTGACCCGGAGCAAGGGCTGAGAGGAAGAGTCATGGCCGCCGAAACACCCACCCGCACCCTGATCGCACCCACCGAGATGAACCGGCGCGTCGGCAGGTTCCTCCACCGCTTCGTCCTCACCGCCACCCTGATCGGCTTCACCCTCGCCTTCGTCTTCCCGCTGTACTGGATGGCCTCCGGCGCGCTGAAGTCGTCGAGCGAACTGGCCGCCCCCACCCCGACCCTCGTACCGGAGAGCTTCCACCCCGAGAGCTACACCGACGCCTGGACCAACGTCGGGCTCGGCCACTTCTTCCTCAACACCTTCGTGCTCGCGCTGGGCGCCTGGCTCACCCAGCTGATCATCGACGTGTCCGCCGCCTACGCGCTCTCCAAGCTGCGCCCGGCCCTCGGCAACGTGATCCTCGGCATGATGCTGGCGACCCTGATGCTGCCGGTGTCCGCGCTGCTGGTGCCGACGTACCTCACCGTGGTCGACGTACCGATCCTGCACGTCAACCTGATCAACACACCGTTCGCCATCTGGCTCCCGGCGGCTGCCAGCGCCTTCAACATCTTTCTGCTGAAGCGCTTCTTCGACCAGATACCCGCCGAACTCCTCGACTCCGCAAGGATCGACGGCGCCGGCACGATCCGGGTGCTGGTCTCCGTGGTGCTGCCGCTCTCCCGGCCGGTCCTCGCCGTCGTCTCGATCTTCGCGATCGTCGGCGTCTGGAAGGACTTCCTCTGGCCGATGCTCGTCCTCCCCGACGAGGCGAAGCAGCCCATCACGGTCGCGCTCAACCGGCTGGCGGAGTTCATGCCCGCCAACCAGCTGCTCGCCGGAATGGTCATGGCCAGCATCCCCCTGCTGGTCCTCTTCCTGATCTTCCAGCGGCACATCATCGCGGGCCTGACCGCCGGCAGCCTCAAGGGCTGACCCCGCGCGCCACCGGTCCCCTTTCGCGAGCACCCACCCCCCCTACCCCCGCACGTCCAGGGACCCCACCCACAGGAAGGGCACACCGCTGTGTCTCCTGCACCACGCCGGCGCCCCCGCGCCGCACGTCTCGTCGTCCCCCTGCTCCTGTCCATGCTCGGCACTCTGCTGCTCGGCGCCACCTCCGCGACCACCGCCCAGGCCGCCACCACCGCGCTGGAGGCCGAGTCGGCGCAGCTCTCCGGGGGTGCGGCGGTCTCCACCGAGCACTCCGGTTTCACCGGCAGCGGCTTCGTCGGTGGCTTCACCGACGCCCACAAGGGCGCTGCCTCCGTCACCTTCCCGGTCCAGTCGTCCGCCGCCGGGACCGGTTCGGTCGCGTTGCGGTACGCCAACGGCACCGGCGCCGCGATGACGCTGAGTCTCTACGTGAACGGGTCGAAGGTCCGCCAGATCAGTCTCGCGCCGACCGCGAACTGGGACACCTGGTCCACCCGCGAAGAACAGGTGACGTACGCGCAGGGCGCGAACACCGTCGCGCTCACGTTCACCACCGCCGACAGCGGCAACGTCAACCTCGACTCCTTCACCGCCACCACCGGCACGGGCACGGGGACCGGCACCGGCACCGGCTCCTCCGGTCTGGAGGCCGAGTCGGCGCAGCTCTCCGGGGGTGCGGCGGTCTCCACCGAGCACTCCGGTTTCACCGGGAGCGGCTTCGTCGGCGGGTTCACCGACGCCCACAAGGGCGCCGCCTCCGTCACCTTCTCCGTCCCCTCCTCCCTCGCCGGGACCGGTTCGGTCGCGCTGCGGTACGCCAACGGCACCGGCGCCGCGATGACGCTGAGCCTCTACGTGAACGGGTCGAAGGTCCGCCAGATCAGCCTCGCCCCCACGGCGGACTGGGACACCTGGTCCACCCAGGACGAGCAGGTGACCTACGCGAAGGGCACCAACACCGTCGCCCTCACCTTCACCACCGCCGACAGCGGCAACGTCAACCTCGACAGCCTCACCGCCACCACCCCGGCCGAGACCGGTCCGGTCACCCTGACCCACCAGGCCGAGACCGCGTTCGTCTCGGGCGGCGCGACCACGGCCTCCGCCGTCAGCGGCTACGAGTCCACCGGCTACCTGACCGGCTTCACCACCACCGGCGCCCGCGCGGTCCTCGCGGTGAACGCCCCGTCCGCCGCCACCTACCCGCTGGTGCTGCGCTACCGCACCCCGAACGCCACCGCCGCCACGATCACTCTGCTCGCCAACGGCACCAAGGTCCGCGTGCTCACCCTGCCCGCGACCAACGGCGCCTGGGCCACCGCGACCACCGACGTGCCCCTGCGCGCCTCGCTCAACCACGTCACGCTGAAGACCGCCTCCGGCGACAACGGCAACCTCCAGCTCGACGGGGTCACCGTCACCGGCTCCACCCCCAACGCCGTGCGCGGCGCGACCCTCCCGTACACGGCGTACGAGGCGGAGTCCGGAACCACCAACGCCTCCACCACAGGACCCGACCGCACCTACCTCACCGTGGCCTCCGAGGCCTCCGGCCGCCGGGCCGTGGTGCTCGACCAGACCGGCGAGTACGTGCAGTTCACCCTGACCCAGCCGGCCGACGCGCTGACCCTGCGCTACTCGGTACCGGACAACGCGGCGGGCACCGGCGCCGACTCCACGCTCAGCGTCTACGCCAACGGCACCCAGGTCCGCGACCTGGGTCTCAGCTCCACGTACAGCTGGGTCTACGGCAGCTACCCGTACACCAACACGCCGTCCCAGGGCTCCGGGCACCACTTCTTCGACGAGACACGGACCCTCACCGGCCACCTCGCCGCGGGCACCGTGCTCAAGTTCCAGAAGGACGCGGGCGACACCGCCGCCTCCTACACGCTGGACCTGGTCGAGACCGAGGCCGTCCCGGCCGCCCTCACCATGCCGTCCACCGGATTCGTCTCCGCCACCACCCTCGGCGTCACCCCGGACGACTCCACCGACGACACCGCCGCCCTCAACGCGGCCGTCACCACGGCCACTTCGCAGGGCAAGGGGCTCTGGCTGCCCGCCGGTACGTACGACATCTCCGGCCACGTCGACCTCGCGGGGGCCGACCTGCGGGGCGCCGGGCAGTGGTACACCGTGCTGCGGGGCAAGAACGGCAAGGGCGGGCTCTTCGGGCGAGGCGGCACCAGCAACGTCCAGGACCTCATGATCGCCGGTGACGTCCGCTACCGCGACGACGCCAACTTCGACGCCGCCGTCGAGGGCGACTTCGGCAACGGCTCCACCCTGACGAACCTCTGGATCGAGCACACCAAGGTCGGCCTCTGGATCGACGCGCCCACCAACGGCCTCTACGCCGCCGGGCTCCGCATCCGCGACACCTTCGCCGACGGCGTCAACCTCCACAAGGGGACCACCGGCACCGAGGTATCGCACAGCAGCGTCCGCAACACCGGCGACGACGGGCTCGCCATGTTCTCCGAGGCGCAGGCCGTCAGCACCAGCGCCTTCCGCTTCGACACCGTCCAACTGCCCCTGCTCGCCAACGCCGTCGGCATCTACGGCGGTAACGCCAACCGGGTCGAGGACAACCTCCTCGCCGACACGGTCACCGGCTCCTCCGGCATCGCGATCAGCAGCCGGTTCGCCCCCGTGCCGTTCAGCGGAACCACCGTCGTCCTGCGCAACACCCTGACCAGGACCGGCGGTTACGAGCCCAACTGGGCGAGCAAGCTCGGCGCCCTGTGGGTCTACGCCGACTCCTCCGACATCACCGCGCCGATCCTGCTCCAGGACAACACCGTCCTCGACAGCACCTACAGCGGACTTCTCGTCTCCTGGCAGAAGAACGTCCAGTCCCTCACCGTCGCCAACCTGACCATCACCACGGCGGGTTCGTACGGCATCGAAATCAACTCCGCCGGTTCCGGAACCTTCTCCGGCACCACCGTCACCGGAGCCGCCGCCGGCGGCCTCTCCCTGGCGGGCGGATTCACGGTCAACAAGGGCTCCGGCAACACCGGCTGGTGACACCCCGACCGGGTGCGGGCCCGTGCCTGACCACGGGCCCGCACCACCCCGTATCCCCACAGCAAGGAGTCTCAGAGTGACCACCCCCTGGTGGCGGCACGCCGCGATCTACCAGATCTACGTACGCAGTTTCGCCGACGGCAACGGCGACGGCACCGGCGACCTCGCCGGAGTCCGCGCCCGCCTGCCGTACCTGCGCGAACTCGGCGTGGACGCCCTGTGGTTCAACCCCTGGTACACCTCGCCGATGGCGGACGCGGGCTACGACGTCGCCGACTACCGCGACATCGACCCCCTCTTCGGCACCCTCGCCGAGGCCGAGGCGCTGATCACCGAGGCCCACGGACACGGGCTGCGGGTCCTCGTCGACCTGGTGCCCAACCACTGCTCCGACCAGCACGTCTGGTTCCAGCAGGCGCTGGCAGCCGGACCCGGCTCACCGGAACGCGAGCGCTTCTGGTTCGTCCCCGGCAAGGGCCCCGACGGCGCACTCCCGCCCAACGACTGGAACTCCTACTTCGGCGGCCCCGCCTGGACCCGGATCACCGAGGCGGACGGCACCCCCGGCCCCTGGTACCTCCACATGTTCGCCCCCGAACAGCCCGACCTGAACTGGGAACACCCGGAAGTCCGCGAGGAGTTCGAAGACGTCCTCCGCTTCTGGCTCGACCGGGGCGTCGACGGCTTCCGGATCGACGTGGCGCACGGACTGGCGAAGGCGCCGGGCCTGCCCGACGTCGGCCCCGACCCGGACGTCACCGACCTTCCGTACCAGGACTGCGCGCCCGTCCACGACATCTACCGCTCCTGGCGGAAGCTCCTCGACACCTACGACGGCGAACGCGTCTTCGTCGGCGAGGTCTGGCTCCCCAGCCCCGAGCAGTTCGCCCGCTACCTGCGCCCCGACGAACTGCACTCCGCGTTCAACTTCGACTTCCTCTGCTGCGCCTGGGACGCGGCGGCCCTGCGCGGGGTCGTCGACTCCACCTTCGCCGCCCACGCACTGGTCGGGGCCCCGCCCACCTGGGTGCTCTCCAACCACGACACCATCCGCCACGTCACCCGCTACGGTCGCGAGGACACCTCCTTCGACATGGGCGACAAGCGGCTGCTGGACCCCAGCGATCCGGTCCTCGGCCGCCGCAGAGGACGTGCCGCCGCCCTCCTCACCCTGGCGCTCCCCGGCGGGGTGTACGTCTACCAGGGCGACGAACTCGGCCTGCCCGAGGTGCAGGACCTCCCCGACGCCCTCCTCCAGGACCCCACCTTCGTCCGCTCCGGCGGCATGGACCGGGGCCGCGACGGCTGCCGCGTCCCGCTGCCGTGGCAGACCACCGGCACCTCCCTCGGCTTCTCCGCCGGCGACGACACCGCGTCCGCCGCCGCTCCCTGGCTGCCGCAGCCGGCCGCGTGGTCGGCGCTCGCCGTGGAGGCCCAGGAGGCCGATCCCGAATCGGTCCTCACGCTCTACCGCACGGGTCTGGCGCTCCGCCGGGAGCTGCTGGTCGGCCTGCCCGAGACGCTGACCTGGGTGGACGCCGGACCGGAGGTGCTGGTGTTCGACCGGGGCGAGAGCTTCCGGTGCGTGGTCAACCTGGGGGAGCGCCCGTACGAGCTGCCCGCCGGAGCGACCGTACTGCTGGCCAGCGGCGGGCTGAGTGGCGGCGCGGTACCTCGGGACACCACGGTGTGGATCACCCGCTGAGCTGCTGAGCCGTCGAGCACCGGCCGAGCGGGTACGGGGAGGGGGCGGACCGGACGACCCGGCCGCCCCCACCCCCCCGTCGGGCAGAGCGCCCGCGACAC
>NZ_JBSFVR010000195.1:0-13474 GCF_053592415.1 Streptomyces sp. NPDC002690
GCCCGCCCCCGATGACCCGGTGCGGGAGTCCGCCGCGCCGGTCACGCCCGCCACCGCCCCGCTCGACGAGAGCGGCGCGCAGAAGCAGGCCGTCCGCACCGGCAAGCGCGTCGAGGTGACCGCCCTGCGCGACGCCACCTCGACGACGGTCGCGCTGCCCGACGGCAGCTTCGAACTCACCGCGCACGGTGCTCCGGTACGCGCGAAGGTCGGCGGCGTCTGGAAGGCGTTGGACTCCACCCTGGCCCGCACGGACCGGGGTTGGGAACCTAAGGCCGCGTCCGATCCCGTGGTGTTCTCGGCGGGTCGCGGCGCCCGGACCGACGGGAAGAGCAAGGGCGGGTCCGGCGGGGCGAAGCAGGCTTCGTTCACCGTGTCACGCGCGTCGGACGTCACGCCGGTGGCCGACGACTCCGCTTCCTACCAGGACCTCGTCACCCTCAGCTCGGGCGGCCACGAGATCACCATGGGCTGGCCCGGCGAGCTGCCGACGCCCCGGATCGACGGCGACACCGCCCTCTACCCGGGCGTGTTCGACGGCGTCGACCTGCTGCTGACCGCGCGGGACAGCGGCTTCACCCACGTGCTGATCGTGCACGACGCCGAGGCCGCGGCGGCGATTGCCGACGCGGACCTGTCGTACCGCCTCAGCTCCCCGGACCTCTCCTTCCACCTGGACGCGGTGACGCACGCGGTCACCGCGGAGGACGAGGCGGGTACGGAGATCGCGGTCTCGCCGACCCCGTTCCTCTGGGACTCCGCGGGCCGTCCGGCCCTGACGGAGGGCGAGGACCCCGACGCGCCCGAGGCTCCCGAGCCCGGTGTCGACCCCTCGCCGTCGTACTCGGAGGAGCCCGGTACGGAGGCCACGGACGCCCCGGCCGACCCGGACGCCCCGGAGAGCGACGACACCGCCGCCCCCGAGGACGACTCCCCCGCCACGACGGCACCCTCGCCGTCCACGGCGCCCGCGCCCCAGGACGACCCGTCCGCCGACACCGCCCAGCAGTCGTCCTACGGCTCCGGCCGGACGGGCGTCACCGTCTCGCGCGCGTCCTTCCGCTCCGCGGACGCGGACGTACTCGACCTGCCCGGCCTGGCCGGTCCGCAGATCGGGGCGCACAGCGCGGTGGGCACCGCCGCCCTCACGGGTGAGGGCACGGCCGAGGCCACGCTGGCCATCACGCCGGACAAGGCGTTGCTGACCAGCGAGAAGACGGAGTACCCGGTCTTCATCGACCCGTCGCTCACCGGCAAGACGAAGAACTGGACGACGACGTACAAGAAGTACCCGACGTCCAGCTTCTACGACGGCGCGAACTACAACACCGGCACCACCGAGGCGCGCGTCGGCTACGAGTCGACCACCGGTGGCCTGTCCCGCTCCTACTTCCGGCTCGCCTGGACGTCCAGCATCAAGGGCGCCACCGTCACCAAGGCCGACCTCCGGTTCTACGAGACCTACAGCTGGTCCTGCTCCGCCCGCGAGATGCAGGTCTGGCGCACCGGCGGCATCTCCTCCTCCACGACCTGGAACAACCCCCCGTCGAAGTCCGCGGAGATCGGCACGAAGTCCTTCGCCAACGGCTGGAGTTCCTCCTGCCCCGACGCGTACGTGGTCTACGACGGCAAGTCCGTGGCGCAGGACGCGGCGGACGGCGGCTGGACCAACTTCACCATCGGCCTCCAGGCGACCACCGAGGACTCCTCGTACTCCTGGAAGAAGTTCAAGGCCGAGGGCGAGTCCGCTCCGAAGATCGTCATCACCTACAACAGGAAGCCCGCCGAGCCCACCAAGCTCGACATCTCCCCCGGTACCGGATGCGACACCGTCAGCCCGTACCCCTCGGTGGGGCTGAGCGACGTGACACTGGCCGCCAAGTCCAGTGACCCGGACGGCGACCTGAAGTACCTGGACTTCGAACTCTGGCAGTCGGGCAGCTCCACCAAGATCTACGACGGGAACCGGACGGTCGACTCGACCGGTGCGGCCAGCGTCGTCATCGACGGCGCGGACGGCACGGCGAGCGAGTTCGCCAACGGAAAGACGTACTTCTGGCGGGTGAGAGCCCTCGACTCCTCGGGAGCGGCCTCCACCTACGGTCCGCCGACGACCGCCAACTGCGGCTTCGTCTACGACTCCTCGGCGCCGAACTCGCCGGAGATCACCTCCACCGACTACCCGGAGGACGACGGCAACGGCACCAACTGGAGCAAGGTCAAGTTCGGCACCACCGGCAAGTTCACCTTCAGCGCCGCAGGTTCGACCGACACGGTGAAGTACCTGTACTCGGTGAACTCCTCCAGCCTCAGCAAGACCACGGCGACCGTCGCCGCCGGAGGCTCGGTCACGGTGGCCATCCCGCCGCTGTCGGCCGGACCGAACATCCTCTACGCCAAGGCCGCCGACGCCTCCGGCAACACCTCCTCCACCGCGACGAAGTACCTCTTCTACGTCACCCCGCGCGACGCGGCGGACAAGGCCGGTGACGTGACCGGTGACGGGGTCGCCGACCTCTACCTGCTCGACGCCACCGGTGACCTGCGCCTCTACCCGGCCACCACCACCGGCGACATCCACGTCTCGCTCCAGGCCGCCCACCACGACGGCATCAGTCTGGAGGCCGACCTCGACGAGGACGGCGTCTCGGACGGAGGCACCTACTGGCTCGACGCCGCCGGCAAACCCTCACTCATCACCCACAACGGCGACTTCCTGCCCGGTGACGGTATCCAGGACGTCGTCGCCCGGACCGGTGACGGCAAGCTCTGGATCTACCGGGGCGACGGCTACGGCAGCATCGACGTCGACCAGCGCACCGAGGTGTGGCTGCCCTCCAACGCCCCCGACCCGTCGACGTTCAGCCAGATCCTCGCGACCGGTGACATCACCGGGGACAAGCGCCCGGAGCTCTTCGCGACCTCCGGTGACGCCCTGTGGGTCTTCTCCGGCTACACCGGCGGAACCTTCCAGACCGCGACCCGGCTGGCCGCCACCACCTGGGCCGACCGCGATCTCGTCAACGTCGGCGACTACAACGGCGACGGCGTGGCCGACCTGGTCTACCGGACCTTCGTCAGCGACCGGCTGCTGCTGCGCATCGGCAAGGCGGACGCGGCGGGCGGCACCAGCCTGACCTCGCTCTCCAGCGCGTTGAACTCCGCGACCGGAGTGGACGCCGAGTTCGGTACGGGCTGGAGCCTGGCGAACATCCCGCTGATGACGGGCACCCCGGACGTCAGCGGCGACGGCATCCCCGACATCTGGGCGCTCATGGCGGACGGTACGGTCCGCTTCTACAAGGCCACGGCCACCTGGGGCGGCACCCCCACCACCGTGATCAGCGGCGGCTGGGAGAACAAGATGGCGATGGGCTGATGATCGACCCGCCCGAGGACCAGGACCGTACGGAGGACGACACGATGAAGCGGTACACACGCGGCGGATTCACCACCCGCCGGATCACCGCCTGCGCGGTGTCGGCCGCGGCCCTGGTCCTCGCGACGGGATGCACCGTCAGCGGCAGCAGCGGAGGCGGCGGCGGAGGCCTCCAGCGCCAAGGCGCGCCCAGCCCCGCCGCCACCGGCCCCGGAGGTCTCGCAGCGAAAGCGCTGAAGACCGACAGCATCCCCGGCGCGAAGGTCACCACCCCGACCGGCGCCCAGGCCCCCCGGCCCAACGACGTCCACGCCGACGAACCGTGCGGGCCCCTGGCCCGCGCGGTCGCCGGCACCGCCCTCGGCTCCCCCAAGGACACCGTCTTCCGCCACGTCACCGGCGACGGCCTGACCACCACCGTCACCCTGACCGTCTACGACGACGAGGAGAAGGCCACCACCGCGATGACCGGACTCTCCGACGCCGCCGACGCCTGCACCCACGGCTTCACCCTCAAAGTCTCCGGCGAGGAACACCGGGTCACCGCCGCCACCCGCGAACTGGCACCCCCGGGCGCCGACCAGGCCATGGGCTTCGGCATCACCCAACGCGTCGAAGGCGCCGACGGCACGGACACCCCCGAGAAAATCGCCGTCATGCGCCGGGGCACCACCATCGCACTCTTCACCACCACCGCAGCCACCCAAGGGGCCGAAGCGCCCAAGGACCTCGCCGTACCCGCCGCGGTCGTCGACACCCAGTCGGTGTCCCTGGCCTGAGCACCTCAGCACCCCCGACAGGGCCCGCACCCCAGGTGCGGGCCCTGTTCCGTCCCGGAACCCGGGCCGGGAAAAGGGCGACGGCGCAGCGTCAGGCCTGCTCAGCCCAGACCAGCTCAGCTCGACTCAGCCCAGCTCAGCCCAGCTCAGCCCAGCTCAGCCCAGCTCAGCCCTGCTCAGCCCTCAGACAGCTGCCCCAGATCTGCGCCTTGTGGTAGGGCCCGCAGCCTTCGCTGTCCATCTGTGAATGGTCGAACCGGACCCAGTACGCCAACTCCCCGTCCTCCGCCTGCGGGTGATCCACGGCTTCCGGGGGGAACAGGTCGTCCACCGTGCCGCAGAACTCCGCGGGCCAGGGGCCGGCCCAATCCGGCGACTGGACGACCCGGACCCGGGTCCCGGGCGCCCAGGCGCGCTCGGGCCATCCCGCCGGAAGGCTCCGGAACCCGTCCTCCATGCGTATCTCCTCGTGATCGCCCTCGTGAACAGGCGCACCCCGCGACGTCCTTGGGCGCGCGCCTGGGACCCTAGCGGTCGCCGGGCCTCGTTCGCCGTGAATTCCGCCGGGAGTTCCGGAGCGCCCGGGGAACGGCGAAGCGCCCGCACACCAGGGGGTACGGGCGCTCGGTCCACTCGTGCCGGTTACTTCTTCGCGTGGCCCGGCTTCACCGCGGGCTTCCCGTGCCCGGCGCCCGGCCCGGACGATCCGGGGCCGGCCGGTGCGAGGGTGGTCGCGGCGGGCCCGTACGTCCGTACGTAGTCGAAGTCGGCCACCGCTCCCGTGTGATTGTCGGAGATCAGGCCGATCCTCAGGTCGCCCTTGACCGGCAGCGTCCACACCCCGCTCAGCGACCAGTGCACGCCGTCGCGGCTGGAGGAGGCGCGGACCTCGTGCTCCTGGTTGGCGGTGTCGAGGTGGTGGGTGAGCCGCAGCCAGAGGGTGTCGGCGGTGGGGCCGCCGAACATCGGCGCGTTGGCGACGGCGGTAGGCGGGGTGGTGGTGGGGCGTTCGCCCTCCTTGCCGAACTCGGTGACGTGGAGCATGGCTCCGTTGCCGTTGTTGAGCGGCAGCACCGAGTGGGTGAGCTTGAACCAGCGGTCGTCGTTCTCGTACAGCACCAGCCCCGCCTGCTGGGCGTTGGTGGTGGGCGTGAAGTGCAGTTTCGTCTCCACCGTGTAGTCGCCCGTGGGTGCGGGGCGCAGCAGGACCGGGGCGGTGTTGTCGCCGAGGTACAGCTCGGTGTTGGAGGTGGGCCAGGAGAGGGCGCCGTTCACCATGGTGGTTCCGGCGGCGGGGCCGCGTACCCAGCTCCAGGCGGAGCCGGTCGTGGTGCCGGGGAGGGTCGCGGTGTCGAACTCGTCGCTGTAGGCGGGGAGCAGGGCTCCGGGCCCGGCGACGGGGGCCCGCTTCGTGACCGGGGTGAAGAGCGCGGTGGCGCCGACGTTGTCGGCCTCGGCTCCGGCGCCCTTGGCCACCACGGAGACCGCTCCGGCGTGGACTGCGGCGGCGGGCAGGGTGCGGGTCTGCTCGGCGACGGGGTCGCGGAGCCGGTCGCCGGTGACCTCCACGGTGAGCCGGGTGGACCGGATCTCGGCGGAGACGGTGTGCCAGGTGTTCCAGGAGAACCCGGTGGGCAGCGCGCTGAGCTGTTCGCCCTGGTCCACGCCCTTGATCCGGACCTCGGTGACCAGGGCGTTCTTCGCCCGGTCCAGCCAGACGGCGACGCGGTTGTCGGCGTCGGTGTGGGCGAGGGTCAGTCCCGCCGCGCCTTGGTCGGCGGTCACCCGGAGGTCGGCCTCGGCGCGGACGGCGGCGGGTGCGGTGCCGGTGGAGACCAGGTAGCCGGTGGCGGTGGAGCCGGTCGCGGGTGCGTACCGGACGTAGCCGTGGCCGTCGGTCTCGGTGGCGGTGGTCCAGCCGGCCGGGGTGGCGCCCTGGGTACGCCAGCCGGTCAGGCCGGTCTCGAAGGTGCCGCCGGCGCTCCAGGTGGTGACGGGTGCGGCGGTCGGGGCGTCCGAGGGGCCGGTACCGGCGCGGACGACGGGCCAGCCGTCGATCCAGTCGAGCCGGTCGATCAGCATCGGGCGCCGGGAGAGCTTGAGGGTGCCGCCGGAGGCCGGGGCGAGGTCGGGCGATTCGGAGGGGATGCCGTGGTAGACGAGCCAGTCCTGACCGGACAGGTCGGTCTGGATGGCGTTGTGGCCGGGGCCGATCCAGCGGTCGCCGTTGGCTCCGACGACCACGCCGCCCTTGCTGCCCAGCGCCATCAGGTCGGTGCCCTCGTCATCGGTGAAGGGGCCGGTGGGGCTGGTCGAGCGGCCCACCTTCACCTGGTAGCCGCTGTAGGCGCCGTCGCAGCAGCCCGCGTCCGAGTAGAAGAGGTAATAGAAGCCGTCACGACGGACGACGAACCCGCCCTCGGCCCGCCGGCCGCGCGCGACCTGGGTGACGGCGCCTTCGACGCGGGTGCGGTCGCCGTTCATCTTCGCGACGCAGATGGTGTCGTAACTGCCCCAGTAGAGATAGGGCGTTCCATCGGTGTCGGTGAACTGCGCCTGGTCGATGCTGCCGGTCGGGCAGCCGCTGGGCGTGGGCAGCACCGCACCCTTGTCGGTCCACGGGCCGGTGGGCGTGGGGCCGGTGACGAGGCCGATGGTGCCCCGGCCGGGGACGGAGTAGTAGAGGTAGTACTGCCCGAAGGCGTAGTGGATGTCCGGTGCCCAGAGCCGCGAGCCCTGGAGCCACGCGGGCCTTGTCACGGGGGTGAAGACCTCACCGGCGTAGGTCCAGTTCACCATGTCCGGGGAGCGCAGGATCGGCAGGATGCGTTCGCCGTCCTCGCCCTGGGACTGGAAGACCGGGTTCTGGGTGCCGTAGGCGTACCAGTTGCCGTCCTTGCCCCGGATCATCGTGGGGTCGGGGAAGGTGTCGACGGTCCCGGCGGTAACCGGGTTGGTGTACGTGGTGGGCGCGGCGGTCTCCGCCGGGGCGCTGTGGGGCGGGTGGTGGCCCTGGGCCGCCCCGTAGGAGGGGGCCGTGGCCGGGCCGAGCAGGCAGATCAGCGCGGCGGCCGGAGCCGCCCAGCGGGGCAGCCGCCGTGCGCGTGCGGGGTTGCGCGTGCGTCTCATCGGGTCTCCGTGGTCGTCGGGGCCGTGCCGTCCGGTTCGAAGGAGCTGAGGGTGACGTCGGTGTCCGAGCCGCCGATGTCGTACATCGACGTCATCCAGTGGTAGAAGTTGTCGCCGCGGTCGCGCAGCAGCGTGTAGAGCCGCCGCATCAGCCGGTCGCGTACGTCCGCCGACTCGGGGTTCCCGTAGCGGTTCTCCAGCTCGTGGGGGTCGTCCACGAGGTCGTACAGCTCGTTCACGGACTCCGGGTTGACGACCAGCTTGTAGCGGTCGTCGCGGATCATCCGCTGCGGGTACGGGAAGTGGTGACCGTGGAACTCGGCCACCAGGTCCGGTGCCCAGTCGGGGTGCTCGCCGCGCACCAGCGGGAGGAGGGAGCGGCTGTCCACGGCCTGGGAGGGATCGATCCCGGCCAGGTCGAGCAGGGTCGCGGTGCAGTCGGTGAGGCTGACGAGTTCGTCGCGCACCTGGGGCGCCGCGCCGGGTACGCGCACGATGCCGGGGATGCGGTAGATGTCCTCGTACATCGCCGGGCCCTTGTCGTGCAGCCGGTGGGCGCCGGTGAACTCGCCGTGGTCGGCGGTGAAGAACACCGACGTGGCGTCTTCCAGGCCGAGTTCGTCCAGGCGGGTCAGGATGCGCCCGATCTGCTCGTCGATGAGGGTGACGTAACCCCAGTAGACGGCGACGAGTTTGCGGCTGACCTCCAGCGGCATGGTGTCGAAGGCCCAGTGCGCGCTGTAGTTGGCCTGCACCGGCGGCTTGTTCTCGAAGGTCTCGTGGATCGACGGCGGCAGCTCGACGAGTTCGGGGTCGTAGAGGTCGAAGTAGGAGTCGGGCAGCAGATAGGGCAGGTGCGGGCCGAAGAAGTGGGTGGCCAGGAAGAACGGCCGCCCGTCCGCCGCGTACTTCTCCAGCTGCTCGATGGCACGGGTGGCGAGGTAGTGCTCGAAGGTCGCCTCCAACGGCTGGTGCAGCCGCGCGGCCAGCAGGTTCCCGGGGTTCCCGGCCGGCGCCGTTCCCCGGATGTGGTCCGAGATGCGGTACGGGGGCAGGCCCCGCTCCTCCAGGTAGGCGAGGTAGTCGGGGTGGTCGACGGGGTTGTGCCAGCCGGGCAGGTCGGGGCCGTCGAAGCCGTAGGAGGCGGCGTTGCGATGGGTGCCGCCGTGCCACTTGCCGATGAGGCCGAGCTGGTAGTCACGCTCCCGCAGGGCGGCCGGGAAGGTGAAGACGTCGTCCCGCAGATCCTCCAAGTAGCCGACGTTCCGCTCGTAGTTGGCGAGCAGCCGGTGCCGGAAGGGGGCCTGGCCGGTGAGCAGGCTGGCGCGGGCGGGGGTGCAGATGGCGGTCGGGGTGTAGAACCGGTCGAAGCGGGTGCCGGTGGCGGCGAGCCGGTCCAGGTTCGGGGTCCTGACGTGCGGGTTGCCGTAAGCGCCGAGGGTGTCCACCCGGTGCTGGTCGGTCATCAGGAACAGCAGGTTCACTTGGCGTACGCCTTCGTGTAGAGGTCGCCCTCGTAGT
Source organism: Streptomyces sp. NPDC002690 (assembly GCF_053592415.1). Classification (NCBI taxonomy): domain Bacteria; kingdom Bacillati; phylum Actinomycetota; class Actinomycetes; order Kitasatosporales; family Streptomycetaceae; genus Streptomyces; species Streptomyces sp. NPDC002690. The sequence continues at coordinate 8,809 of NZ_JBSFVR010000195.1, forward strand.
ACGTGTCCGACTTCGGCACGGACTTCAGCTGACCGGTGGACACGAAGAACTCGCCGAGGCCGTCGAGCCAGGAGGCGACGGTGCCGTCACCGGTCTTCGCCACCAGGTCGGCGGTGGTCATCGTCTTCACGTTGGCGGCGTCGGCGGCGACCTTGGCGCGGTCGACCTTCAGCAGCTTCGCGGCGGCGTCGATCGCCTCCTCGGGGTGGGCGGCCCGGTAGTCGTTGGCCTGCTGGAGGACCTTGACGACCTTGGTGGTGAGGCCCTTGTCGGTCTTGGTGCCCGAGACGAACGCGGTGGGGAACGCCTTGTCGGAGAAGTCCTTGGTGGAGCCGACCTCGTTGAGGCCGGGCTTCTTCGCCTTGATGGAGTCGATGAGCGGGTACCAGAGGCCGGCGCCGTCGATCTGCCCGGAGACGAAGGCGGAGACCACGGTGGCCGGGTCCATCGGGACCTTCGTGATGTCCTCGGGCTTCATCCCGGCCTTCTGCAGTGCCAGGTTGAGGACCATCTCGCCGGAGGTGCCGGCCGGGACGCCGACCTTCTTGCCCTTGAGGTCCTGGATGGTCTTGATGCCGGGCTGGGCGATGACCCGGTCCGCGTAGGCGAGGGTGTTCACGGCGACGACCTTGGCCTTGCCGGTGGCCGGCAGCCACATCGCGCCGGGGCCTATGTAGCCGAAGTCGAGGGAGCCGCCGCCGAGCGCCTGGATCTGCAGCGGGCCGTTGGTGAAGACGCTGTACTGCGGCGAGAGCCCCTCCTTCTTCCACAGGCCCTGCTGGTCGGCGATGGCGAGCAGGCTGGCGCCGTTGTAGTCGCTGATGTAGCCGAAGCGCACCTTGGCGGTCCCGCCGCCGGCGGCGGCAGTGTCGCCGGAGTCCCCCGAGCAGCCGGTGACGGAGAGTGCCAGGGCGGACACGGAGGCGGCGGCCATGAGGGCGCGCTGAGTAAGACGCATGGCGGAGTGATCCTTCGGTGGGTGTCGGGGTGTGCGTGAGAAAAAGAGGTCCGGAGAACCGGTCAGACCGCCGCGGGCTGGTGGTACACGGCCTGCCAGACGGCGTTGCGGATGTCGGCGAACTCCGGCGAGAGCCGGACCGCTTCGGTGCGCGGGTAGGGCAGGGGGACGTCGATGACCTGGTGGATGCGTCCCGGCCGGGCGGCCATCACGATGACGCGTCCGGCGAGGTAGACGGCCTCGTCGACGTCGTGCGTGATGAAGAGGACGGTCCGCCGGTCGCGGCTCCAGGTGTCCAGCAGCTGGTCCTGCAGCTGCACCCGGGTCAGCGCGTCCAGTGCGCCGAACGGCTCGTCCATCAGGAGCACTTGGGGGTCGACGGCGTAGGCGCGGGCGATGGCGCAGCGCTGCTTCATGCCGCCGGAGAGCGTCTTGGGCAGGGCGTCCGCGAAGTCGCCGAGGCCGACGAGTTCGATGGCCCGCTGGGCGCGGAGCCTGCGTTCGGCCGCTGGTACGGAGGCGAGCTTGAGCCCGAACTCGACGTTGCCGCGCACGGTCAGCCAGGGGAAGAGGGCGTACTGCTGGAAGATCACCCCGCGTTCGGGGCCGGGTCCGGTGACCTGTTTCCCGTCGACCAGGACGGTGCCGGAGGTGGGTTCGGCGAGTCCGGCGGCCAGGTTCAGCAGGGTGGACTTGCCGCAGCCGGAGGGGCCGACGACAGTGACGAACTCCTCGTCGCCGATGTCCAGGGAGACGTCGTCGAGTGCGGTGAAGACCGTGTTCTTGACGGGGTAGGTCCGGGAGACCCCGCGGAAGGAGATCTTGGCGTTCATCGGGTTTCCTGCCAGTGGGTGAGGCGTCGTTCGGCGACGAGGAGCAGCCGGTCCATCAGCAGGCCGAGCACGCCGATGGAGATCAGCCCGACGAAGATGGTGGGGAGGTCGTAGTAGAGCTGGGCCTGCTGCATGCGGAAGCCCAGGCCCTCGGGGGCGGCGATGAGTTCGGCGGCGACCAGGGTTCCCCAGGCGGAGCCGAGGCCGATCCGCATGCCGACCAGGATGAACGGCGCGGACGCGGGGACGACGACCTTGAGGAAGATCGTCCCGTCCTTCGCGCCGAGCACCCGGGCCGCGTCGATCAGGGTGCGGTCGACCCCGACGACGCCCTGGAAGGCGGCCAGCACGCTGGAGAGGAAGGCGGCGAGGAAGATCACGAAGATCTTGGGGGTCTCGCCGATGCCCATCAGCACGATGGTGAGCGGGATCAGGGCCAGCGGCGGGACGGTGCGGAAGAACTGGACGTACGGCTCCAGCAGCCCCCGGGCCACCGGATACCAGCCCATCAGGAACCCGACCGGTACGGCGGCCAGGGTGCCCAGCGCGAAGCCGGTCAGCACCCGGCGCACGCTGGCGAGGGCGTCGTCGGCGAGGGTGCCGTCGGCGATCATGTCGCCCGCCCGGGAGACGACCGCGCCGGGGCCCGGCAGCACGTCGTAACCGAGCGGGTTCAGCAGCGCCCAGACGCCGAGTCCCACGGCGAGCGCGACCAGGTTGAGCCCGAGCGAGGAGAGGAGGGCCCGCCCGCCGCGCCTTCCGGTGCGGGCCGTACGGCCGCCGGGCGGGACGGGTGCGGGGGTGCCGGGTTCTTCGGACGCGAGGTCCGCGGGGGTGTGGGTGTCCTTGACGAGGGGGTGGGAGGGGGTTGTCATGCGTCGTCGTCCTCGGGGAGTGCCGGGCCCGGGTAGCGGGCGAGCAGCGGCGATTCGTGCAGGGCCAGGGCGACGCCGCCGTGCGCGCCGCCCGCTTCGCCGAGCGCGGCGGGGCGCAGCGTCACGCGGTCCCGGGCGAGCGGCAGGACGTGGGCGTCGAGCGCGTCGGCGACCGGGCCGAGCAGGGCGTCGCCGGCCTGGGCGAGTTCGCCGCCGAGGACGATCGTGCTGGGGCCGAGGGCGCCCACGACCGAGGCGAGTACGGCGCCGACGAAGGTCCCGGCCCTGCGCAGCACGTCCTCGGCGACCGTGTCCCCGTCCTCCAGCGCGGCACGGAATCCGTCGAAGTCCCGCGCCCTCCCGCCCCGTTCGCGGTACGCGGCGAGTACGGCCCCGACCGAGGCGACGGTCTCCAGGCAGCCGGTGCCGCCGCATTCGCAGGGGCCGCCCGCCGGGTCGGCGGTGATGTGGCCGAGTTCGCCGGCCAACCCGTCGACGCCCCGGTGGAGGGCGCCGTTGACGACCAGACCGCCGCCGACGCCGTGCGAGAGCCGCAGGTAGAGCACGTCGCGACTGCCGGCGGCGGCGCCCCAGGTGGCTTCGGCGAGGGCGGCGAGGCGGGTGTTGTTGTCGATGAGGACGGGGGCGCCGAAGCGGTTGGTCAGCAGCTCCACGAGGTCGGTGAGCGGGCCCCCGTGGCCCCCGCCGGGCCGGGTGACCCGGTGGCCTTCCGCCGCCCGCGCGTCCTCGGTCTCCGTACGGCGCACCGGCCCGACGACGCCCACGCCGACCGCCCCGGTGGCGCCGAGGGCGGAGAGCCGCAGGGCGCCGTCGGCCAGTGAGGCGACCAGCTTCTCGGCGAGGTCGACGCGGCCTTCCCAGGGGAGGTCCGGCGGGTGCGGGAGGCTGGCCGAACCGATCATCTCGTGCGCGACGTTGGCGGCGGCCACGTGCACCGAGCGGCGCGCGAAGTCGATGCCGAGCGCCTGCCCGGCCGACGGGTCGAGGGTCAGGTGCTCGACGGGACGGCCGCGTTTGCGCGGCCCGGGGTCGGCCGCGCCGGGGACCACGGCCCCGCCCGCGACCAGGGTCGCCACGATGTCGTACAGCGTGGTGCGCGAGAGCCCCGAGAGCCGTCCGAGCTCGGCGCGGCTCAACTGGCCGTGCCGGCGCAGCAGTCCGAGCACGCGCTCTTCATGGCCCCGCCTCAGCTGTGCGAGGGGGCCTCTGTGGGAGTGCATGGGCTCCAGCATGGGGAGGCCGGAATTTTTTCGTCAACCTCCCGGAAAAATATTCATGTTGCCGCAATGAGGTGCGCGCCGAGCGGGCCGTGCCGCGTCGTGGCGCCTGGCCCGCTCCGGACGGAAGACCCTACGCTCGGGCCATGACGACGACCCACACCTATGACGTCCAGGTCGAATGGACGGGCAACCTCGGCTCGGGCACGAGTGGTTACGCATCCTTCAGCCGCGACCACGAGGTGCTCGCGGACGGCAAGGAGGGGATCGCGGCCTCCTCCGATCCGGCGTTCCGCGGCGACCCGGCCCGCTGGAATCCCGAGGAGCTGCTGGTCTCCTCCGTCGCCCAGTGCCACATGCTCTGGTACCTGCACCTCTGCGCGGTCGGCGGGGTCGTCGTCACCGACTACGAGGACAACGCCCACGGCGTGATGACCATGGACGAGACCGGTGGGAGCGGCCGGATCACCCGGGTCGTGCTGCGCCCCGAGGTGACGGTCGCCGACGCGTCGATGGTGGAGAAGGCCCGCGCACTGCACGGCGAGGTCCCCGCACTCTGCTTCATCGCCCGCTCGGTGAACTTCCCCGTCACCCACGAGCCCGTGGTCCACGCCCAGGAGGACTGAACCGTTCCCGGGCGGCCGGGCCGGACGGCACCGGAGGACCGGCCCGCACCCCCGGAGGGATGGCGGGCCGGTCCGGTCGTGTCACACCCCCCCCGCCCCAAACGAAAATCACAACAAAAAAAAACAAAAAAACAAG